>CAJXJG010000053.1 GCA_913054425.1 uncultured Fidelibacterota bacterium | reverse complement strand
AATAAACGACTTGCTCAGCGAAAAAAGATAAAAATATATTCCTTATAACTATAATCAGAATAGCTCACTGAATGGAAGTGCATTGATTCTATAATAGTTTTGTTTTAGCACTTCGATGCCAACTCGCCCCGTCTGCACTGAGTTTCGCCGAGAAGGCGAAACTCGAACCCTCGACCTCTGGCATGTAAGAACAGAGTGCGCCTATTGACAAGTGGTGGTCATGTTTGGTAACTAATAGGTGTTTGAGACAGTTCTAGCATCATATTCGAAATCTCTTCAAAAATTACAAACCTGTGCTTTTATTTTGGATAAATGGCTCCTATCCAAGCATTACACTCTGCTTGGATTTACTTTTTTTACTCATTATTTTATTTCCCTTTTTCTTTTAACTTAGCTTCAGGCATCCCTAAATTTACCTAAATGAATAAAAAAGGACCTGTGGACAAAATTGATTTTATGAGAAGAGCTATTCAACTTTCTGAGGAAAAAATGATGGAGAATAGCGGTGGTCCATTCGGTGCTGTGATTGTAAAAGACAATAAGATCATTGCTGAAGGGTACAATCAAGTTACTTCTGTTAATGACCCCACCGCCCATGCTGAAATAGTTGCTATCAGGAAAGCATGCGATTATTTAAATACATTCCAACTTTCCGAAGCTGAAATTTTTTGCAGCTGCGAACCGTGTCCAATGTGCTTTGCCGCTATTCACTGGGCAAGGATAAAAAAGGTTTATTATTCCAATACCCGCAAGGATGCTCAGAAAATTGGTTTCGATGACAATATCATTTATGAAGAACTAACGAAAAATAACAATCAAAGAAAAATTCCTTCCATCCAATTTTTATCTGTGGAGGGCAAAACGGCCTTCAAAACATGGGAAGAAAAAATAGATAAGACTCCCTACTGAAATTTATATAAAATAAACCTGGATTAGAATGGCGCAAAACACTCAATTTATTCTGAACAGCCGGGAGGTAATCACTGATGCACATCCCGGTACCCTTGTTCTGGATTTTCTTCGACAGAACGAGAAAATGATGGGGACCAAAGAGGGCTGCCGTGAGGGTGACTGTGGGGCCTGCACAGTGATCATCGGCGAACTCGCCAAGGATAAGGTCTCCTACAAACCTGTAACGTCCTGCCTGATGCCTACCGGAGAACTCCACGGGAAACACCTTGTTACAATCGAAGGACTAAATCTGCCGGAACTTTCTCCAGTCCAGGAAGCCATTGTGGAAGAGGGCGCAACCCAATGCGGTTTCTGTACACCGGGGATTGTAGTCTCTTTAACTGCCGGGCTCATGGAGGAAGAATCCGATATTTCCAAGGATTCTGTCAATCGTGCCTTGAGCGGGCACCTCTGTCGCTGTACAGGGTACAGATCCTTGAAGGCGTGTGAATCTCATTTTAAAGAATCAATCGGTAAAAGGACTGGCGTGAATGCACTTATTGATATGGGAGGAATTCCCAATTATTTCAGGGATATCCCGTCTAGATTAAAGAAGATTCCTCCCCTTACTTCTCCTAACGGATCTGCTGAATATTTTTTCATCGCAGGTGGTACCGACGTATACATCCAGGAAGGAGATATTTTGCGGGAATCATCTGTCGGGATCTTAAATCTCAATCCAGAGATGAAAGGAGTTGCCACGAAAAACGGTCATATTCATGTGGGATCACTCACCACGTTTGAGGAATTTGCAGCTCATCCGGAAATCACTAATATTATCCCTGATATTGAAAAATATATGTTCCTGATTGCATCCTGGCAAATCCGGACCCGGGCAACTCTTGGTGGTAATATCATCAACGCATCACCGATCGGGGATATGACAATTCTCCTTATGGCAATGGATGCCCAGCTTGTTCTGCAAAATGGAACAGGATCCAGAAAGGTTCCACTCACCTCCTTTTACAAAGGGTATAAACAGTTGGATAAAAAAGATTCAGAGATCCTTACGAAAATACTGATCCCCTCTTTTTCGCCAGATACTAAAATCCATTTTGAAAAAATATCTAAACGGAAATGCCTAGATATTGCATCTGTAAATCTGGCCTTAAAGATAGTAGAGAAAAATAATTTTATTGAAAATATTTGTATGGCTACAGGTGGTGTAGCGCCTGTTCCCTTATACCTGGAAAAAACCTGTAAATTCTTAAAAGAACAAACAATTTCAAAAGACCTGTTATATGATGCAATCACATTAATACAGGAAGAAATATCTCCCATTACTGACATACGGGGAAGCAAAGATTACAAGCGGTTACTGATTCACCAGCTGGTCATCAAATCATTTGTTAACCTCTTTCCAAACAGGCTTTCCATAGAGGAATTTTATGAAAAACATTGATGCTGTTTTTCACGTCCGCGGAGAATCAGAATATGTAGATGATCTCCCCCAGCCAGCAGAAATGCTGTTTGCTGCTATTTATTGCTCCCCGATTGCCCACGGAAAAATCGTTCAGTGTGACCTAAAAAAAGCGAATGATATACCTGGAGTTGCAGCAGTGCTTTCGGCCAAAGATATCCCCGGAGAAAACCAGATCGGTCCAATCATTCAAGACGAATTGCTTTTGGCAGATGGTGAAGTTCATTATGCCGGTCAGCCCATAGCCGTTGTGATCGCTTCCACTCCTCAAGCTGCCCGAAAAGGGGTTAAAGCCATCACTGCTGAATTCGATGAATCACCAATCATTACTGATCCAAAAGTAGCTTATCAAATGGGGGAGATCATTGGTACTCCCCGTACTCTTGCAATTGGGGATGTGGATGCTGCATGGGAGGAGTGTGATATCATCCTGGAAGGAACATGCACTATTGGAGGACAGGAACATGTATATCTTGAGACCCAAAGAGCACGGGCTATTCCTATGGAAGGAAATGTCATCCGTGTTCATGCTTCTACCCAGAGTCCATACGCCACTCAGCGAACAGTTGCCAAGATACTTGGGTTCCATCACAACCAGATAGAGGTTGATGTGAAACGCATCGGAGGCGGATTTGGTGGTAAGGAAGACCAGGCAACACCGATTGGATGTTTTGCGGCATTGGGTGCGTGGCATACTGGCAAACCGGTGGAGCTAGTGTTGAATCGATCTGAAGACATGCGAATGACAGGAAAAAGACATCCATACATATCAGACTTCAAAATCGGTGCCGCTAATGACGGAATAATTGTGGCCTTTGAAGTCAACCATTATCAGAATTCCGGAGCTGCTGCCGACCTTTCCACTGCTGTTTTGGAACGAACTCTATACCACAGTACCAACAGTTATTTTATTCCTAATGTTCAGGTAACTGGTACTTGCTGCCGCACAAACCTCCCTCCAAACACTGCCTTCAGAGGTTTTGGCGGCCCGCAGGGAATGTTCGTAATTGAAGCTGCTCTTGAAAAAGTAGCCGAAGTTCTCAATAAACCTAAAGAGGAAATTCAAGGGAAAAACCTGTTAAAAAAGGGAGACCCGTTTCCCTTTGGGCAACTTTTTCAAAATAACCATATACAAAGGACATGGGAAGATACATTAAGCAGTTATGATTTTGACGGAATTCAAACCAGGATAGATCAGTTCAACAGGGACCACTTCGCCACCAAAAAGGGATATGCAGTCATGCCCGTTTGTTTTGGTATTTCATTTACCACTACATTCATGAACCAGGCCAGTGCCCTGGTGCACGTTTATACCGACGGAAGCGTAAGCGTAACTACCGGTGGAATCGAGATGGGACAGGGTTTGTATACCAATATCGCCAAGATTGCTTCTGAAGCGTTCGGAATTGGACCGGAACGCATTAAAATCGAAAGCACCAACACTACCCGCATAGCTAACATGTCTCCAAGTGCTGCCAGTTCAACAACGCTGCTGAATGGAAATGCAACTGTTCTTGCTATCAACCAGATCCTGTCACGAATTAAAAAATTCGCCGCTGAAAAATTAAATGTGACTAGCGCAGATAAAATTACAATATCAGATGAAAAAATTCTACATAACGGCAGGGAAACGGGTTTGAACTGGTGTGACCTGATCCAAAAGGCATATCTTGCTCGTATCGGTCTGTCCGCACACGCCTTTTTTGCTACACAAGATATCTGGTTTGATAAAAAGAAAGAAAAAGGAGAACCCTTTGCCTATCATGTAGTTGGTACTGCAATCGTTGAAGTAACCCTCGATTGTATAAGGGGCAGGTATGACATTGATTCTGTAAAGATCGTTCACGATCTTGGAAGACCATTAAACGAACGGGTGGACTTGGGCCAAATTGAAGGAGGTCTTGCTCAAGGACTGGGATGGGTCACTACGGAAGACCTCCAATATGATCAGAAAGGACAGCTCCTCTCAAACGCTTTGGCGAATTACAAAGTGCCAGATGTCTATTTCATGCCGGATGATATCCAGGTCAAATTTCTGGAAGATGCAGATAGTGAACTTGGACCTTACGGTTCAAAAGCTGTTGGTGAACCGCCTCTTATGTACGGCATAGGAGCTTATTTTGCGCTCCGGCATTCCATGAAAGCCTTCAGGCCAGATTTGGAGTTTGCTTTGCACTCTCCTTTGACCCCGGAAAAGATATTGATGTCTTTGCACCCTGAATTACTCAATGATTTAAAAAATCACGACACCTCACCAGTATCATTGGCTGAGGAAACTATCTAAGTTGACCCCATCTACTTTAAATACTTTTTGGGAGACGGCCAGCTCCCTGCTGGAAAAAGGCCAAAACGTATTTTTGACCTTAGTAGCCGATCACACTCAACATTCCCCTGGCACAACTGGTGCCAAGCTCCTTGTGGCAAAAGACATTGATCCCGTGGGTACGATCGGGGGCGGGATTATGGAGTACAATATATTAAAGCGGGCAAATGAGATTCTGGATCAAGGCAGTTTCACACCAGAGCTACAAACACTCGTCCATAGAAAGTCAGGGACAGGGGAAAAATCTGGTATGATTTGCGCAGGGAAACAAACCAATCTTTATTATTTATGCCAACCTGAAAAAGACAGTGAGGTTATTAAAAAAATTCTAACCCATTTGAAAGGAAATGATTCTGCTGTTCTGTCCATTAATACAAATGGAATGAATGTTCAAAAGAAAGAGCCGTGCCTAGATCAGCCCCAAATTAAAATGTCTATCAAGGGAAGTGATTGGCGCTATGAAGAACAATTGATGAATTTCAAACGAATAGCCATAATTGGCGGTGGACATTGCTCGCTCGCATTGTCTCGATTAATGAAACAGTTGGGTTATGATGTTTTTGTTTTTGACACCAGGGAAAATGTATCTACTGTAAAAGAGAATAAATACGCTCGTTCCGTTCAGATCGTTGATGACTTTCAAGAAGTGGGCAAACAGATCAATTTCCCGGAATTAACAAACGTTGTGGTGATGACCCCTGATGTGGTTTCTGATGTCCGTGGATTGTTAGGGGCTAAAGACTTACCCTTTCATTTTATAGGAGTAATGGGCAGTCAACCAAAAATTGCTGAAATAATTGAGCAGCTGAAAAGTGAAGATATATCAAATGATCAATTATCTAAATTCACTGCTCCGGTTGGAATTCCCATGGCCAGTAACACACCGGAAGAGATTGCTGTCAGTGTTGCTGCCCAGATCCTGCAAAACAGAGATAAAAGTTTACATTAAATGACCAATACTCCAGACCGTGCCATAACCAGCCAAAGAGTGGTCACGCCTGAGGGTGTGAGAGCCGCGGCAGTGTTGATCAAAGGTGAGAAAATACTCAATGTAATACCCATAGAAAATACACCTGAAACCTGCCCGATCGATGACATGGAAAATAATGTAATCATGCCCGGCTTGGTAGACATACACGTTCATATCAATGAACCAGGAAGAACCGACTGGGAAGGGTATGAGACAGCCACCAGGGCAGCTGGCAGCGGGGGGATCACAACGCTAGTGGACATGCCCTTAAACTGCATACCCGTTACAACTACTGTAAAGGCTTTCGAGATTAAATTAGAATCTACTTACAATAAACTCTGGGTAGACTGTGGATATTACGGAGGATTGATACCCGAAAACCTGGATGATATGAAACCGTTGGTGAAATCGGGTGTGTTGGGTTTTAAGGCTTTCATGAGTCATTCGGGAATTGATGAATTTCCAAAGGTGTCAGAAACAGATCTGAGGAGTGCATTATCCATCCTGGCAAACTATGATTTACCTCTATTGGTACACGCAGAACTGGAGGACCACTCCAATCATGGCAAAGATCTTCATACGTATGAAAGCTACCTGGCGACCAGGCCCAAATCATGGGAAAATAATGCGATTAAACTATTGATCGAGTTATGTAAAGAATACCAAACACCCATTCACATTGTCCATCTGTCATCATCAGAAGCATTGGATGATATAACCCAGGCACAAAAAGAAGGATTACCTATTTCAGCAGAAACCTGTCCTCATTATCTCCATTTTATTTCAGAAAAAATAACAGATGGTGATACCCGTTTTAAATGTGCTCCGCCAATTAGGGATAACGAGAACAAAAAACAACTTTGGGAAGGCTTGATATCCGGCACGATAGATTTCATCACATCTGACCACTCACCATGTTTACCAGAATTAAAAAAATTGTCAGAGGGGAAGTTTGATTTAGCCTGGGGTGGAATTTCTTCTCTTCAATTGTCCCTACCGGTCATTTGGACAGAATGCATAGATCAGGGATTATCATTTGGTCAGCTGGCAAATTGGATGAGCAACAACCCAGCTAAATTCGTTGGAATAGACCATTGTAAAGGACAAATTTCGGCTGGTTATGATGCTGATCTTGTCTGCTGGAACCCAGAAGAATCGTTCGTTGTGGAACCTACTATGATCAATTTCAAAAACAAAATAACGCCCTATGAAGGTGAAAAGCTATTTGGTATTGTAAAAAGAACTTACCTTCGTGGAAATAAAATATTCGATAGAGGTCAATTTGTGAACGGACCGCTGGGAAGATCAATTTTGAATTCTGATGCAGAAAAAAACTAAAGAAAATTTTATCGATCTCAGCTCGGAAGAAAATGGAGGATGCGCATTATTGGCCAGTGATGAATTCTTTGCACCAAAAGAAAACATGCTAAAAAAAGGCCGTGGGGAATTCATTCCAGATAAGTATACCGAAATTGGTAAATGGATGGATGGATGGGAGACAAGGAGACGGAGAAAAAAAGGACATGAATGGTGCCTGATCCGATTAGGAAAACGCGGGATGATAAAGAAAATAGATATTGATACCAACCATTTTGTCGGTAATCATCCTACCCATTCATCGGTGGAGGCATGCCAGATGCCGTATTATTCATCGATGGATGAATTGATCAGTGAAAAGTGCAATTGGATTGAGATTCTAACAAAATCAGGATTAAAAGGAGATTCACAAAACCTGTTCTCCATTAATGACGATAAGGTGTTCACTCACCTGCGCCTCAATATCTATCCTGATGGTGGCGTGGCCCGTTTAAAGGTTTTCGGACAGCCGGATGATAAATTCGCTGAGTGGCAAGTGATGTTTGATGCGGCTGCAATAGAAAATGGATGTATACCACAGGCTTGCAGCAATATGCACTTTGGTAATATGGAAAACCTAATTAAACCGGGCTTCGCAAGTGACATGAGCGATGGCTGGGAAACACGGCGACGCAGAGATACTGGGTATGATTGGGTAATCCTCAAACTTGGAGCTCCTTGTACACCAGAATTAATCGTAGTAGATACATCGCACTTCAAGGGGAATTTTCCCGAATCATGTTCTTTAGAGGGAAGTTTCTTTCCAAATGCAAATGCAGATTCGATCCTATTGGACAACGTTACATGGGAGAAAATTTTTCCTGAAACCAAGCTTAAGGGCAATATGGAAAATATTTTCAAAATAGAATTAAAAGATGTAAGTCAATATACCCATGTTCGATTGAATATTTACCCGGATGGCGGTGTAAGCAGGTTAAGGGTGTTGGGTCATCTTTTTAGCTGAGAAATATAAGCACTAAAGGCTTGCGCTCTAAAAAATGACAGTGCAAGAATTAAACTCATTACCATATCATGAAGCGGTGAAACAATTAACGATCTGCTGCGGTTCTTCAAAATGGGTGGAAATGATGACAAACCTAAGGCCTTTCCTTAATAGAACTGAACTGCTTGATGCCGCAAAAAAAACATGGTTTTCCTTGACAAATCAAGATTGGCTTGAAGCATTTGAACATCATCCTAAAATTGGTGATCTGGAATCACTTCGAAATAAATTTCAGAAAACAGCTGAATTCTCTTTATCTGAACAGAATGGATTAAACGATGTTTCGGAAGACATATTAATACAGTTGGAAAAAGGAAATCGTTTGTACGAAAACAAGTTTGGGTATATCTTTATTGTTTGTGCCGCAGGAAAGAACGCTGAAGAAATATTAGCATTATTACAGGCAAGGATAAACAACGATCCAAAAGAAGAACTTTTGATCGCAACTAACGACCAAAACGAAATCACAATACTGCGGATAGAAAAATTACTTGATCCATGAAAATGACGTTGAAAAATGAAACAGTGGAATCGGTTTTCGATCTGCTGAAAGCTGCCAATTCACAATTCAATTCGACTCATCCAGGTGAATCTACAAACAGGCAACCTGTTCATACCGTGTATGGTGGAGCACATCTTTTCCGGGCAGATTCTTCGCAAAGGATGGGTAACGCTGCCCTTATACACTTAAAAGAATATGCACCGCATTTTGATATATTTGCAAAAGCACTCGAATTAAAAGGACACGAATCCTTACCAGCAGAAAAAAGAGATATTTCCAGGTTAGCCGAGCAACTGAGAACTGATCCAAAAAGTGTCGGTGAGAAGGATACTTCAGCTTACATCGCTGTTACTGTGTATGACAGGGTAGTTGAAAAATTGAAACGTGAGCCTGTGGAGGATTTCAGGATCGATTTCGAGGATGGATACGGACACCGGCCGGATGAAGAAGAAGATGCAGATGCCATACGTACAGCTGAAGAAGTAGCAAAAGGTATGAATGAAAATTCACTGCCACCATTTATTGGTATACGTATAAAACCACTGACAGAGGAACTAAAACTTCGATCTATTCGCACATTGGATCTGTTTATCTCCAGCCTGATCAATATTACAAAGGTTAAACTTCCGAAAAATTTTGTAGTCACTTTACCAAAAGTAACTGTACCTGAACAGGTGTCTGCTCTAGGTTCCCTATTTGAAGCACTTGAAAGAAATACTGGCCTCACACCCCAATCATTAAAAATGGAACTTATGGTTGAAACACCCCAATCCATTCTCGATAGCAATGGAAATTCAGCATTGCTGAATTTGGTGAGAGCAGCAAAAGGAAGGTGCATAGCAGCACACTTTGGTGTTTACGACTATACTGCTTCTTCCAATATTACGGCAGCTTATCAGGGTATGACCCATCCGACTTGTGACTTTGCCAGACACATGATGCAAGTTGCTCTTGCTGGGACAGGCATTCGTCTATCTGACGGCGCAACAAACATTATTCCGGTTGGTCCCCATCGCCAAATCGATGGAGAACCCTTAACAAAAAGCCAAGTAAATGAAAACCATAAAGTCGTATATAAAGCCTGGAAACTAAACTATAATGATATTCGTCATTCTTTAAAACATGGATTTTA
>CAJXJG010000052.1 GCA_913054425.1 uncultured Fidelibacterota bacterium | reverse complement strand
GTCTCAAATACCATTGACCATTGACCTCGATTTTTATCATAGGAAATGAGACCCTGTTCACTTGCTATATAAACTAAATGTTTGTACTCTTGAATATCCCAAAAGTTTTTCAGCAGATCCTTTTGATGTGAAATCCTGCTGAGATCTCCCATATCGCGAAAATCATACAGCACCTGCTGATCCTGATGATAAACGTACAATTGAGAACTAGTACCAATCCACACCTGATCTTCAATTACCTCTATATCATAAATAAATGATTCGTTTAAAAATGGCTCAATTCCGGTTATTCTGGATCGTTTGGAATCCTTGTGAATTCGAGCAATTCCATGAGGAGTTCCAATCCATACATGAGCTGTATCATGATCCATGGTTATGATAAGTCCGCCGGGTAATCCTTTTGTTTCATCAATTAATCTCCAAAAATTATCTTTCTTCTTATAGATCAAAATTCCGATTTCGCTGCCAAACCATATCTCATCTCCAGTATCTACTGATGAATAAATAGATTGGTCATTCATATTAATCGTTACTTCAAAATCGAAGAAATCAAATTGTAGTTCTGCCGGATTGAATCGTGTAATTCCTCCTGACCTGAAACCGGACCTGCCGGCAGTCCAAAATTCATCTCCTGTTGTAAAGGTTGTTATATCCGAATTTGCAAAGCCAAACTTAAAAGGATAAAACGTTTCCATCTGGACATTCCCTAAAAATAATGTACCGTCTGCCGCCCCCAGCCAAATATCCGAAAAACGGGTTTGATAAAAAGAGGTTATATCAATACTTCTTCCGTAGGGATCTAAAAACTGGTTTCCGTTCAATAACCATCCTTCCGTGACAGTGTAATTTGCAAAATCCTCCGGAATATTAATTCCTGCAATTACGCGGGAACTGCTCCACTGTATATCTCCCTCATCAGGGATTGTGTACACACCCAAAGAAATGCCGGATATCCTGTCCAGTTTCAAGTATGATGCACCCCCATCCAGCCATACATACGAAGGTGATGAGCCAATTCGACGAATATGTACATTTTTCGGAAGTGCAAGATTTCCGTACCTAATGGAAGTCCAGTTTCCTTCTCTCGTGTAGCTGTAATCAAGACTGTGTTTTGTTGCCGCCCAAAGCGTTCCTGTCTCACGATCAAAATGAATAGACCTAATTGCATTGGAAGACAATCCCTGCGCCTGCGTAATGGGTTCATCAAACTGATTTTGGAAGGTATGGTAACGAAGAATTCCTCCCACTTCCGTGGCAAAATAAATATAGGTAAATCCCTCCGTGATAGCTTGAATTCCCCCTGTCCGGAGGTAGGTAACCCAGTCGAATGGACCAAACTCAGAATTTGGTTGTCCATGCAGAACCAGGGTACATGTTAAAAAAAAAATAAGTAGGCAGGAAGTACGGAATTTCATCAAAAAATATTCAGATAATAGCTCAAAAAAGAATCTGGTCAACTGACCTGGTTATGAGAATCAATAGTATCAATCAGCATATCGAGGTTAATTGGAACAACCCCAACCTCCTCACATACCCGGCCGGCAGCATAATTAGCGATTGTTGCAGCTTCTATTGGATCAGCGCCAGAAAGATCACTCAGTGCGAATGTACTTATTACAGTATCTCCTGCTCCAGATACATCATGAACCAGACGCGCTTTTGTGGAAATAACCTGGTGGGAATTATCTGAAAATAGCATCATTCCTTTTTCCCCTTGTGTTATCAGGAGAATTTCCGCTTCTATTTGTTTTTGAAATCGTACACCTAATTCTTCAATATTTTTTTCGCCTTCATTACTTTCCACTCCAGAAATGAATTCATTGAAGTTTGGTTTAAATAGACGAACCCCTTTATAATAGAAAAAATTTTCCTTTTTTGGATCTACATAAACTGGAATTTTATGTTTATGTGCTTCGTCCAAAATATTTTGAATTATCCGGACAGTAAGAACACCCTTGTTATAATCTGAAAGAATTACACCATCACTTTCTGGAAGGAATCGGGCAACCTGTTTCATTATTTCCTGCTGCACAGTTTCATCAACCGATTCGTCAAATTCCCGATCGACACGAACAACCTGCTGACCATGAGCAATAACCCGGGTTTTCACTGTTGTATGACGACCAGAATCATTGACAATACCTTCAGAGTTGATGCCTTCTTTGGTAAGGAGATCAGTCAGAATAGTTCCGTCCGGGTCACTTCCAACAACTCCTACTATCTGTGAAGTGGACAAAAGACTATTGAGGTTTAAAGCTACATTTGCAGCGCCTCCCGGGGTATAGTTTGACCGGTCAACTTTAATGACAGGAACAGGCGCTTCCGGAGATATCCGTTCTGCCTTCCCCCAAATGTAGGAATCGAGCATTAAATCTCCGATAACCAGCATTTTCTTGGAAGAAAAATTCTTAATAATTTCTTTAAAACGGGAAATATCCATAATGATTCAAACTGATTCCTTACTGACTTTTGGAGATTTCGGTAGAAAAAATGACAATAACAGGTATAATAAAATTCCAGAACCAGCACTCAAAATTGTACCAAAAATCCACAAAAAGCGGATAATCACAACATCAATCTGTAAGGCTTTTGCAATACCCCCGCACAATCCAAATAATTTCTTTTCCGTTGTTGAAAGATGGAGAGAATTTTCCACACTGTTTTCCAATAATGAAGATTTAATTCTCCTGCGAAAGTAAAGCAAATAGACTCCCACACCAATTAAAAGCAGGGAAAACACAACATTTATTCCCGACCCCCAGAAGGATTCCAAGATCATTCTAAACAGTTCTCTGTATTGAACAAACAGGATTATTCCCACAATAACAAGCAGGACTTTCCAAAACAGAGGTGACTCCTCTGGTTTTTTGTCTGGTTCACTTGACTGGATATCAACATAGCTCTCACTCGGTATCATAATCAAAGCAAGGATATAGGCTAGAATTCCGGATCCCCCAAATAGAGTAAAAAAGATCCAAACAAACCTGACTATAACTGGATCCAGTGTAAAAAATTCAGCAAAGCCTCCACATACACCAAACAGGACGCGATACTTTCGCGATCTTTGAATTTGTTTCAATTTATTATTCCCGATAATTTTCTCAAATGGATTTCAACACTCTCTGCGAGTGCCTTTAAATTATATCCTCCTTCCAGAACGGATAGTATTCTCCCTCCGCAGCATTCTTCGGCAAATTTCACCAGGATTTCTGTCAGTGCACCATATCCCTGGGTGGTCACATCCATTCCACCAAGTGGATCAAATTCATGAGCATCAAAGCCTGAAGACAAAATAATGAAATCCGGTTGGAATTTCAAAACCTTATCCGATAGAGAGAGATTTACAATATCCAGGTAATTATTGTCGCCAGTATGCGCATCAAGCGGATAATTTATTGTCATACCAAGTCCTCTGCCTTTACCCGTCTCATCTTTACTTCCCGTTCCTGGATAAAAAGGATAGCGGTGAAGACTAACATACAACACACTTGAATCCTCCTCGAAAATATGCTGTGTACCATTGCCATGATGAACGTCAAAATCAATAATGAGTATCTTTTCCGCTTTATACTCTTTCTGGGCGTAACGCGCTGCAATGGAAACATTGTTAAAAAGACAAAAACCCATAGCTCTATCTTTTTCTGCATGGTGTCCCGGCGGACGGAGAATCGCCATGGCATTTTTTATCTTACCTGAAAAAATCCAATCCACTCCCACAGATACGGCTGAAGTCGCTAAGAGAGCAACGTCATAAGAATTTTTACAAATAGGGTTATCTAAAGTATCAATGTAGGGATCGCCGTTTCTACAGGTTTTCTCAACACGATCAACGTATTCTGACTCATGAACCAGCTCGGGGAACAATCTGCTTGGGGTTGCGGGCTGAATCTCATAAAGGGAATCCAACAGATTTGATGACTTTAATTGTTCAAGGATGAATGTAATTCTTTCAGGAGCTTCCACATGATTCACTCCTGTCACATGGTCCAGAAAGGCATTAGAGGTGATGAGGCCAGTTTTCATATGACCTTAAAACACATGTTCAGGACCTTTTATGGAATTTATCCTGACTTTTTGTTTTTCCCGGTCTGATTTTTGAAATGTGTCCATTATCCAGATAGATTAATACAGCAGCAAATTTCTTTAAATGAAAATCATCCGGAGCAGCCAGGATAATAGTGGTTCCTAACTCTCTGCTCATTTTAATGAATTTTTTCCTGAAATCAAATTCCATTTTATTATCAAGAGTGATACCGTAATCATCAATAAGCAATACACGAGGGTCGCTGGAAACAGCTATGATATTATTAAACCATGATTTTTCACCAGGGGAAAGTTGGCCTATTCGCTGATCCCATAAAACTTTTTGATGTCCATTCGAAAAAAACCGTTTATAAATGGAATCAACTTTATTTGGATGAACAACTTTGAGAGCCTGATTTACTTTCTGATTTTCACGAAAAATTTCCAGATTGGGAAGAAAGATATCTTCGTTGGAATAAATTTTTCCAAACCATCCTGTTTTGAAAATATCATCATCATATTTGAGAGATCCAGATGTTTCTCTTTCTTTACCACCTAATAAGCGCAGTAAAGTGGACTTTCCAGACCCAACGGATCCAACAATTCCATAAATAGTTCCGGGATGAAATTCCAGATGACCAATCTGAAGAACGGTACGATTTCCGTAATCTTTCCTCAGATCCTTTAATTCATAAACAACTCTTTTTTTCTGGCTCATCATTTATCCTTTTCATTTAGAATGAACGATGAAACGAAAGTCGATTAATTCAGGATTTTTCCTCTAGATAATGCTCAGCATCTATAGCTGCCTGACAGCCCGACCCGGCTGCAGTGACAGCCTGACGGTATACATGATCTTGTACATCTCCGCATGCAAATACACCGGGAATACTGGTTGAAGTCCTACCATCTTTTGTAATGATATATCCATTTTTATCCATGTTTAAAATATCTTTAAACAGGGACACGTTTGGAATATGTCCAATAGCCAGAAAAACTCCGTCGCATGATTCCTCCCGAGTTTTGCCAGTTAGTGTATCTTCCACTATAACTTCTTTTACACCAGATTCCCTGGATCCCTTTATTTCCTGTATAACAGAGTTCCAATGAACCTGAATTTTTGGATTCTTCTCCATCCTGTCCTGCATAATCTTGGATGCGCGCAGTTGATCTCTGCGATGAACAATCCAAATTTCTGAGGCAAACTTGGTAAGAAAAATTGCCTCTTCCATAGCAGAATCCCCACCTCCTACAACCATCAACTTTTTATTTTGGAAAAAATATCCATCACAGGTTGCACAGGTTGAAACTCCGTAACCCATGAGTTCTTTTTCTGATTCCAACCCAAGCATTCGTGCAGAAGCTCCAGTGGAAATAATTATGGATTCACCCGTAAAAAGATCCTGGTTGACCCACACTTTGAATGGATATTTGCTTAAATCAACTTTTGTCACATTTTTAAGTTGAGTTTCAGCGCCAAAACGTTGCGCCTGTTTCCGGAAAAGATCCATCATTTCAGGACCCTGAACTCCTTCAGGAAACCCTGGATAATTTTCTACATCAGTGGTGATCGTTAGCTGACCGCCAGGCTGATTCCCTTCAAATACTAAGGGATTAAGATTTGCACGTCCTGCATAAAGAGCAGCTGTTAATCCAGCAGGGCCGGAACCAATAATAATGACTTTTCGATTCATCTAATTAATTGTATTATAATTCAACTATCTTCCAAATATTTCTAAAGGTACTTTTGAATTTGGTACTACATTATTCAATTTCAGCTCCTTTAGAAATAAATCTATAATGCTTCCTTCAATAATTTGGTAATACTATCTTTTTCCACCGAACCTACAATTTGATTTACTATAGTACCATCTTTAAAAATCAACAAGCTGGGAATACTGCGAATTCCATATTCCATGGCAACTTTTTGATTATTATCCACATTAACCTTTCCAACTTTGACCGTTCCGTTATATTCATCAGCAATTTCTCCGACAGTCGGTGCTATTGCTTTGCACGGTCCACACCATTCAGCCCAAAAATCCACAAGCACCGGTATGTCAGATTGAAGAACTTCTGAATTGAAGTTTTTTTCAGTAAACTCAAAGACATTATCTTCCATAAGATTTCTCCTTTTCATTAAAATATAAAATAATTCTGTTATGAATTTAGGATTTCAATAAGATTAGATAAATAACTATTCTGAATTATTTTCACTTTTACCATACGAATCCCCTTTTCTATTCATTTCTCTAATTGGCATTCCATCAATTCCTTCGGGAATTGCAACTCCCAGAATTTGTGCAACGGTAGGAGCGATATCAACCGTCAAAATTTTTCTCGAAATAAATGTCTTCTGTTCCCCCTCCTTTGAAAACAGCAGCGGTACATGAGAATCATAACTATATGGTGTACCGTGACCAGTGCCGTAAGGGGTTCTATATACCCAATTCTTTTCCAGTAAAATTGAAGCATCTGGACTTTTTGTGGGATGGTGAATATTTCTAAATCTCTGTAAAATTATATCTTCGGCTGGAGCATTTATAACCTCATTTTTAGTAATCAATTGAGCAAATCCATCGACAGTGTTAATATGTTTTCGAATTATTCCATCAATTTCAGAAGGGTTGATATAGAGTTCGTTCAATTTTTGATGGTTATAATAAAACCTGGTTCCCTTAATTAAAACCAAATCGTCCACTCCATAAGTATTTATTAACTCTCCTAAAATATTTTTAGAAGCATTTTTACGGACTTCAGGGTTTACGCGTCCTGTGTTTTCGAGTTCTTTTTCCTTCAAGTATTCAGGAATTGGCAATCCACCATGATCGGAAGTAAGAACAAACTGAATATTCTCAAGGCCAACTTTTTCATCCAGAACACGAAAAAACTTGGCAAGATACCGATCCAATTTTATCATGAGGTCCATAACTTCCTGGGAAAAAGGACCCCAGTTATGGACAATCCAATCCGTAGCGGAAAGCCCCAGAAATAGTATATCCGGAATTTCGTCATAACCCAAGTTTTCATTGGTGACAATTACCGAAGCCAAATTAAGGGTAATTTTTTCAAGCCAATGGGTATTTCCGATATTTTCCCCGACATTTTCACCTGGATTAAATCCTATTGGGAAAACGGGCGAATATGGTAGGAATTCAAAGACATCTTCTTCACCCTGAAAATAATCCTGCCGCGAATATTGTTCGTACACTTGAGTGTCTAACGAACGTGTCCACAATGAATCTTTATACTTTTCTACAGCCAGGGAATTATTAAAATCTTCAAGCCAGGGGGGAATTCGGGCTGTATAATAATCGGATGTAACAAATCTACCTTCCCAGTTGTACCAAATTGCCATATCCGGTGATTTTCCACCCATGAACACTGACGCCCTGTCCTTTCCTGCTATTGAATAGACTTTTGCTCCAGGGTAGAACTCCTTTACCCAATCCCCAAGAGCAGTACAATGAACATTTCGATAGGACACTTTTCTCCCTCCACCCCCCAGAATCTTAGACAAGGAATCCTCCACACAATAAACGTCTTCATTTTTTTCAGGATCATACCAACTATTTCCTAAAATTCCCATTGGTCCAGGATGCCTTCCAGATCCCAGTACAAAATGACCAGGACCGGTTGCTGTATATGCATGTTCATGATGCGTATTTGTGAACCAGGTTGAGTGATCAATAAGCCACCGGAATCCGCCTGTATAGAGACCATCGAAACGGGTCAAAAGGTCTGGGCGGAAATGATCTATACTTATAAAAACTACTAAGCGGGTGCCAGGTTTCTCTGAAGTTTGAGCACTAAATAGAATTGTGGAAATCTGGAAGAAAAATAACCATTTTTTCATCCAAGGACCTTTAAAAACCTTCTTTTCCCAACTTTTAATACAATTTCTTTATCCCCGGGAACAATTTGAAAAAGTTCATCTGTGCAAGTCTCGCCATCAATTATAACAGCCTTTTGCTTCACAAGACGCCTTCCTTCACCTTTGCTTTTTATCAATCCTGCTTCCAGCAAAATTTCTAAAAGTTGTTTTTCTTCAAGCAGGGTATATTCCTCCATCTTATCCGGTATTGCTTTCTGTACAAAAATCCGGTCAAAATTCCGTTCAGCTTCAAGTGCCTTCTCTTTAGAGTGATAAACCGCAACAAGTTCTCTTGCCAAGCGGCGCTTTATATCCCTTGGATTCACTGAACTGTCTGACAACTGGGATCGGATGTCGTCCATTGTTGCTTCATCTGCACCAACAGCAAGGATGAAATATTTTTCAATCATTTCATCAGAAAGGGATAGAGTTTTTCCATACATATCGTCAGGAGAATCTAGCAGGCTAATATGGTTCCCATATGATTTGGACATTTTCTCTACTCCATCTGTTCCCTCCAATAAGGGGAGAGTAAGAATAACCTGTGGATCTTGTCCATATTCCTTTTGCAGATCGCGGCCAACCAACAAATTGAATTTCTGATCGGTTCCGCCTAATTCTACGTCAGCTTTTAATTCCACTGAATCCATCCCCTGGGCCAGAGGATAGAGAAATTCATGAATGGAGATTGGAATTTCAGCCTTATAGCGATTGGTAAAGTCATCCCGTTCCAACATCCGCGCTACAGTATATCTGCTGGCAAGTTTTACTACATCGCTGAAGTTCATTACATTGAGCCATTCAGAATTATATACTATTTTAAGTTTATTTATATCAAGTATTACTTTAGATTGGTCAACATAGGATTTCGCATTAGATTTTGCTTCCTTAAGCGACAACTGAGGACGTGTTTTATTGCGTCCGGACGGATCACCAATGATGGCAGTAAAATCACCAATGACAAGGATAGCCTGATGCCCCAAATCTTGAAATTGTCGGAGTTTTCGTAAAACTACAGCATGGCCAAGATGTAAGTCTGGCCTGCTGGGATCACAGCCTAACTTAACGTTTATGGGTTTATTTGTTTCCAGAGACCTTTCAAGTTTGTGTTGCAGTTCACCTTTTGGAAGAATTTCCTCAACACCAAGTTCTATCAGCTTTAATTGTTCATTTACTGGTAAATATTTCATTAGTATTTTCTCATCTCACGATCTGTTTCTCTCTTTATATCCTTTTCTTTTAATGTCGCTTTTTTATCATAATGTTTCTTTCCTTTAGCGACACCAATCTCTACTTTTGCCCAACTTTTTTTAAAATAGAGTTTCAATGGAATAATTGTCATACCTTTTTCTGCTATTTTTTGACCAAGCTTTAGTATCTCACGCTTCGTGAGCAGAAGACGTCTCTCCCGATTGGGTTCATGACCACTATAGCCGGTATGGGAATAAGGACTAATGTGAACACCCATCATTAATGCTTCATTGTCACGAATTATCACATAGCCTTCTTTAAGGCTGACCTTCCCTTCACGCAGACTCTTTACTTCACTCCCCGTTAACTCAATTCCTGCTTCAAGTTTATCAAGAATAAAATATTCATGATAAGCTTTTTTGTTTGTAGCAATAGCCTTTTGATCCATCAGAAAATACGAACGAAAAATACACCGTCTTTCGATGGTGTATCAAGTTTATTCCTTGCTCAATTATGAAACAGAAGGGTAATTTTTATCACGGTATCATGCCCGGGTGGTGAAATTGGTATACACGCTAGCTTCAGGAGCTAGTGATCGCAAGA
>CAJXJG010000051.1 GCA_913054425.1 uncultured Fidelibacterota bacterium | reverse complement strand
AGCTGAGTCTCAATTACAACTTGAATTTCAGAAAGTACAATTTGAGTACCAGGAAATGCTATCACAGTTAGACAGTTTAAAAGACACCTATGAAACGCAACGATTAATGAGTTCACCGGAGTGGCGAAGGGAAAAAGAGCAGGAAATCTCAGAATCTGAAAGTAGGATTCAGACTTTTCAGGCAATAAAAGTTGGGCCTGAGGGTGAGCTATACCAACGTCAAACAAAGATGGAATATGGGTTGTTATCCAAGGTAAAAAAAGCAGTTGATAATGTTGCTATAACAAATGGCTATGATTTCATTTTTGATGGATCTGTTTCTCTTCTCTATGGAAAACCTACTTTTGATGTAACGGATGATGTTTTGTATGAATTAAGGAAATAGTATATTAAGAAACAGAAAAAAGACAGTGAACATTGATGATAAAATTAACCATTTTTTTATTTATTAATAACATTGCCTACCTTGGGTGAACTGGCTCATTTGGTTTCCGGAGTGATTTCTGGAAATTCAAATATAAAGATTAATGGTGTTTCCGAAATTCAAAATGGAAAATCAGAAACCATTACTTTTTATGATAATCCCAAATACAAGGTATATATTTCAGAAACAAAAGCATCTGCCATAGTTGTTTCAAGCAAAGCCCTTTTAAATGGGAAAGATGGAATCGTTGTTAAAAACCCCCAATTTGCTATTGCAAAGATTTTATCTTTTTTTCAAGAGAAACCGGATATTTTATCAGGGGTTCATCCTACTGCCATTATTCATAAATCAGCAGAGATAGGCAAGGAAGTAACAGTAGGTGCCTTTGCTGTGATAGATTCGAAGGTAACAATTGGAGACAGATGTATTGTCGGATCCCATGTTACGATTGGAAGTAAATCACAAATTGGCGATGATGGATTACTATATCCTCATGTAATCATTTATCAGGATTGTGTTATTGGCTGTAACGTCATTATACACAGCGGGACTGTAATTGGCGGCGATGGTTTTGCTTTTGTAACCGAAAAAGATATTCATAATAAAATACCGCAGAATGGTCGTGTTATTATTGGTCAGGATGTAGAAATTGGAGCAAATTGTGCTATTGACAGGGGTACTATAGGGGAAACAAAAATAGGAGATAATACGAAAATGGACAATCTTATTCATATTGCCCATAACGTAAAAATCGGAAAAGGGTGCCTTATTACTGCAGGTGTAGGAATTGCCGGAAGCGTCGAGGTTGGTGATTACTGTATTTTTGCTGGTCACTCTTCGGTTGCACCCCATTTGAAACTGGGTTCACGAACAGTTCTTGCCGCAAACGCAGGTGCGACGAAATCTCTCGTCGGAGGAAAGGTTTATGCAGGAATGCCAGCGAGGGAAATAAAAGAACAGAACAAGCGGGATGCAGTTTTAACAGAAATAAATATTCTTAAAAAACGTGTAGAAAAATTAGGAGAAAAAGCACCAAATTAAAATCATAATGAAAAGGAAGCAAAAAACAATATCTCGCCCCGCCTCCTGTACTGGGATAGGACTCCATACTGGGGTTGAGTGTACCATTACTTTTAAACCCGCCCCTGACAATTATGGGATACGTTTTATTCGAACTGATATTAAAAATTGCCCTGAGATTAAGGCGGATATTGATCATGTAGTAGATATCTCCCGCGGAACAACCATAGAGGAGAAAAAAGTAAGAATTCATACGGTTGAGCATGCTCTTGCCGCGGTTAGCGGATTGCGTATTGACAATGTGTTGATAGAATTGACAAGCAAAGAACCCCCAGTGATGGATGGAAGTGCAAAAGATTTTGTGGAAGCGCTTTTGGCTAGTGGGATTGTAAATCAAAAGAATGAGCGGAATGTTTTAGAAATTCGACGGGCTGTAAATTATACTGATCCTTACCGTGATATTGATATTCATGTTATTCCTTCCGATCGTTTCCGCGTGACATTTATGGTAGAATATCCCCTTCCTTCTTTGGGAACTCAGTATGAAGCTATTTATAATATGGCCGAAGACTTTGCTGTAGAGGTAGCTCCAGCACGTACCTTCTGTTTTCTTAGTGAAGTAGAGATGCTCAAAGAAAATGGTTTGATTAAGGGAGGTTCCCTAGATAATGCGGTTGTTTTAATTGATAAAATTCTCGATCACTCTGAGATAAATCGTTTGCGAAATCTTTTTGGTATTGAAGAAAATATTATTACTGGAGCCAATGGGATTTTGAACGGGAAAATACTTCGTTTTAGAAATGAGCCTGTTCGACACAAAACATTGGATTTAATTGGTGATTTAGCTTTATTAGGAATCCCGATTAAGGGACATGTTACTGCAGCAAGGGCTGGTCATGCAAGTAATGTAGAATTTGTTAAAACATTAAAGCGGGAATATTCTCAAGAAATGAAAGGCTTGAGTTACAATTAAATAAATGGAAGAATTAAGAGAAAAAACGAGTTTTGATATTCATGACATTGTCAAAATTTTACCTCACCGTTATCCTTTTATTTTAATTGATCGAATTGATGAAATAATCCCAGGAAAATCTTTGACAGCGATTAAAAATGTAACGATAAATGAACCATTTTTTCAGGGACATTTCCCATATCAACCTGTAATGCCCGGTGTCCTCACTTTGGAAAGCATGTCACAGGCAGGGGCGTTTTTAGTGCTTAATTATGTAGAAGATCCACTTAAAAAAAATATGTTTTTTTCAGGTGCTGATAATGTTCGATTTCGCAAACCAATTGTTCCAGGGAATCAACTACGTATTCAAATGAATCTAGTAAAACAAAAACTTAATATTTGTATATTTGACGGCAAATGTTATGTGGATAATAATTTAGTCGTAGAAGCTAAATTGATTGCAAATATTGTAGACCGAGCTGGAAATTAAATATTTCAACGGAGACACACCCTACTGCCCTAGTCAGTAAAAAAGCTGAATTGGGGGAAAGAGTTTCAATAGGTCCTTTTTCTATAATTGAAAGTGACGTAAAGCTAGGAAACGGGACATCTGTGGGAAGTTTTACCACGGTAAAGACAGGGACTATAATTGGTGAAAATTGTCAGATTTTTCATAATTGTACAATTGGTGAAATCCCTCAGGATCTTAAATATACTGGTGAAAAGACATTTGTACAGATTGGGGATAATGTTATAATTCGTGAATCCGTAACTATTAACAAGGGAACCGCAGCACACGGAACTACAGAAATAGGAAGCAATGTTTTATTGATGGCTTATGTTCATATTGCACATGATTGTATTATTGGGAATAATGTTATCTTTGCAAATCTTGTAACGCTTGGTGGACATGTTGAAGTGAATGAATGGGCTTCCATAGGAGGAGGAGTTTTAATCCATCAATTTTGTAAAGTTGGTTCGCATGTGTTCGTTGGTGGTGGATATAGAATTGTACAAGATGTTCCTCCTTTTATCCTCGCATCAAAAGATCCATTAGAATACTCTGGTATTAATAGTATAGGTTTAAAGAGAAGAGGTTTTTCTCAGAAAAAAAGAAACACAATTAAAATTTTTTATCGGTCTTACTTCCGTTCAAAACTTACCCGAACGGCAGCTTTGGAGAAAGCGGAAAATGAGTTTTCAGGTGACCCTAATATTAAAAATATTCTTGAGTTCATTTATTCCAGTGAACGAGGGATTATTTAATATAACTGAGAAAACACTTGATTAATGCGCCTGCTTAATTTTTTAATATTTTGTTTTAGTTTTTCTCACGCACAGTGGATCTCTTTTAATCTTGATTCAGCTAGTGAAACAGATCAAGTTAAAATTTATCTAACAGGTATTTCGCTTGGTTTTAGTAATCATACCAGAGTAGTGCAAGAAGAAGAACGACGGCTGGTTACAGGAGTATCATTTATTTATATTAAGAATTTGAATAAATCAACATTTATCAATGATCGCCTGGGCGGAATACCAATCTTTTACGGGAAAATCCTCATATCAAATAACTTATTTTTTCAGGGGAAACTTGGTGGTTTTACTTCAAGAGGCGACATTAGTAAATATGCTGGTTGGGGATTTACCCTGAATCTTTCAGATGTGAATAATCCGTCTGCATGGAAATTGTCTACCAATTTCTCTCATGTTAAAAGCTCAGGGAATTTACGCCTTCGAAGTTTAGATGTTTTTCTTTCGAAAGAATGGAGACTGAAAATTATGTGGTGTTTTGTGGGCTTTGGTAAAAATTATAGCAGGACCCATATTTATTTAAATTCTGAAGTCATTCCATCGGTT
The DNA here is from genome assembly GCA_913054425.1 of uncultured Fidelibacterota bacterium. Lineage (GTDB taxonomy): Bacteria > Fidelibacterota > Marinisomatia > Marinisomatales > UBA8229 > UBA8229. The sequence continues at coordinate 5,676 of CAJXJG010000051.1, read as the reverse complement.
TTTGAGGGAGAGAATAATTATGTTCAATTCGGAACTCAATTTCAATCAGGATCTCTTGTATTGGTTCCACAAATTAAAATCCATCCGGAAATTGTTCAGATATCTGTAGATCTTTTGAGAGGTTTTCATTGATGGTAAAGCGAATTTCGATATTGGGATCAACAGGTTCGATTGGGGAAAACATACTCAAGGTGATTGACAGTCTGTCGGCGGAAATAGAAGTGGTATACATTACAGCAAAGAAGAACGCAGACTTATTAGTTCAACAGGCATTGAAATACAGACCCTCTGCTGTTGGGGTTATTGATAAAGAAGCAGCAAAAATTGTCGAAAACGGGCTGGCTGGAGAGCAAATAAAAGTTCTGGCTGGTAGATCAGGATTATTAGATATCGCTGCAAGGAGTGATGTTGATATAATGTTCAACGGTCTGGTAGGTTCTTCGGGTATGGAACCAACTTTATCAGCTTTGCACGCAGGCATAGATGTTGCGCTTAGCAATAAAGAAAGTTTAGTGATGGCTGGTGATTTGATCAACAGGGAAAAGTTAAAAACAGGTGCAGCCCTGTTTCCCGTAGACAGCGAACACTCAGCGATATGGCAGTGTTTGGTTGGTGAAAAAACTGATGATGTTCGTAGGATCATTTTGACGGGCAGCGGCGGCCCATTTCGCACAAGAGACTTGAACACCTTCCCTGATATAACTGTGGAAGAAGCCTTGAATCATCCAAACTGGGACATGGGGAATAAAATTACCATTGATTCCGCCACCATGATGAACAAGGGGTTAGAAGTAATTGAAGCACGTTGGCTATTTAATTTCTATGCAGATCAGATTGACATCGTTGTGCATCCCCAGTCCATTATTCATTCTATGGTAGAATTTAATGATAGCTCTGTAAAAGCACAAATGGGTGTACCAGACATGAAAGTGCCAATTCAATATGTATTGACTTATCCGGAACATACTCAAGCAACATGGGAACAACTTGATTTGGTAGCAGTTGGTCAATTGACGTTTGAAGAAAAGGACCTGAAACGGTTTCCGTGTATAGGGCTTGCATATGATGCTTTGCGTGCAGGTGGTACAACCGCGGCGGTTCTGAATGTTGCAAATGATAACGCAGTTTACAATTTTTTAGATGGTAAAATCAAATTTACCGATATTCCTCAAATCATAGAAAAAGCTTGTGAAAAGCATGAGTGGATCGAGTATCCAAATTTGGAAGATCTGTTAAATTTGGAACTTTGGACGACAGAGTTTGTAAAGAATGCCGTATAATCTATTTAACAAGAGAATTATTTTATGACTACAATTTGGGCTTTTATAATAGTGTTGGGGGTTCTTGTGATGGTACACGAACTGGGTCATTTTTTTGCAGCTCGCTCCGTAGGTGTACGGGTGGACCGCTTTTCCATTGGATTCCCACCACGGTTTATAACAATTACTTCTGTGCCAAACGGTTTTGAGTGCAGATTGTTTTTTTACAGAAGGGATCAAGAAGGTAAGGTTGGTTGGGGTCCTGTTAAAAGTTGGCTGATAAAAAACCCCGGGCAAAAGGGTAGCGGCACAGAATATTGCTTGGCTATAATTCCATTAGGTGGATATGTAAAAATGGCCGGCATGATTGATGAAAGTCTTGATGGAACGATAGAATTTAAACCAGATGAACTCATGAGCAAGCCTGTGTGGGCTCAGGTATGGGTAATGAGTGCTGGGATTATAATGAATATTCTTCTAGCATTTTTTATTTTTACTGGTGTGGCTTGGAACCATGGCACGCCGATAGCTAGTAATGAACCCGTAATCCACACTTTAGTTGATGGTATGCCAGCCAAATCTGAAGGATTATTACCAGGTGACAGGATAGTATCAATCAATAAAGTTTCCATATCTACATGGAGTGAATTATCTCAAACTATTCATGCAATACCAAACACACCCATTACCCTTACTTTTCAAAGAGATGGCATTGAATATCAAAAATCATTGACAACGAATTTTCAGGTTCAGCCCATTAACGGCAGGCTGGATACGCTTGGCGCTATTGGTATTTCACCGAAAATTACCTACCAGCCAATCGGGTTTTTAGAAGCAGCGCGAATGGGTGCTGTTTCAACCATAGGAGGTTTTGGTCTCATTGTTTTATCGATCAAGATGCTTATCTCTGGTGAGGCATCTTTTAGTGATCTGGGTGGACCAATTTTGATTGCTCAAATAGCAGGGAAAGCTGCGCGAGCGGGGTGGAGATCATTATTAATATTTATGGCATTCTTAAGTTGTAATCTTGCCTTATTAAATTTTCTACCTATTCCGGGCTTGGATGGTGGTCATGTTTTTATCATTCTCGCAGAATCACTGCTGCGCCGCAAGTTTACAATTAAAACCCGAATGGTTATTCAACAGATTGGTATGGCGTTGTTACTGTTATTAATGGTTACCGTCATGATTAATGATATAGTTAGGCTATTTACAAATTAAAGGTCTTTAATTTCATAACCATAGTACCATATTTAATTTTTAGTACAATTTGAACTGGTATTTTATGTACGTCATTACTGAACCATATTGTCATGTCGCCTTCATTTTTTAGTAGCATTTTCCCTTCTCTGAAGGGTCTGACTACCATACAATCAAATGCCCCGGCTGGAACTGAAATCCGTTCTTTCGATGCTACAATCATCTGAAATTCTGTCAAGGATTTGTTATCAAATACTGTTAAATCTATTGTTTTTCCAGAGACCAAATCAAGTGTTCTGAAGTAGTAAAAAAGTGAGTAAGGATCATACAAAAGACTATTAATTGCAATCGTATCATCATTCACTAATGCGATTGAGTCATTATAAAATATTTTTGTGTGGGAATTGTATTTATATTTCCCTTCCCGAATGCTTTTAGTCTGTTGGTGAGTAAAAAAGTTTTTCTCATCCAACCACGAATCAATTTTATCTCTAATTTTATAGATTTTATCTGCTATCGGTCCAGTTTGAGCTTCGTATCTCACGTGATATGCCGGGAGGTTATTGACAGTGTCAATTGAAATAACTTTTAGAAACGCTTTTCCGGCAGGAATAAAATTAAATTTAGCTGAATATTCTAATTTTTCGCCAACACTGAACGGTAATTTTTTAGCTAGAGCATGGCGATTAAAAAAGCTTACAATTATAATGAGAATAAAAATTTTATTTAATAGCTTCAATTTCTAATTATTTCAAAATGTGTTTCTTTCAATTTCATTACTTTTGAACCTTTTGATGGAGGAAGGTCACCAGCATCGATTAATAAATCAAAAGAAGATCCAAATAATTCCATAATTTCATCAACCTTATTCAGTGGCGGCAGGCCACTATGGTTTACACTTGTTGTTGTAATTGGTTTGCCGAGTTGGCTTACCAGGTCGATTCCAAAGTTATGATCCGGAATTCGAAGCCCTATTGTATTATCTTGTGCAGAAATTATTGGGTGAACAAAACCTGTTTTTAATGGAACAATGACTGTGTTGAAGCCCCGTAATTGTTCAGTAACTATTTTTTTTTGTTTAGGAGATAGCTTTGTAATTTTAAATCCCATTTCTAAATTGTTAATCAGGATACTTATTGGTCCTGATCTATTTTTTATATGATTTAATTTTTTTATAGCTTTTCCATTAGTAGCATCTACACCAAAGCCGTAAAGTGTATCCGTTGGGTAAACAATAACTCCTCCGCTTTGAATAATATTTTTTGCTTCCGGAACAGCGTTTGGGTCCGAAACCAAAATCCGGTTTGCAGAATAGGTATTATCCATTATTCTAAACTGGTTTAGTTTTCCAGCGTCTATGCCACCAGAAATATTGTTCAGGATGTTGCATTATTTTAGCTTCAAGCAAGGTGGTATAACGCTGGGTGATGTCCTTAACAGTTTCTTTATTGTTAGAAAGAACATTTTGACAGTTTATTTCATACTTATTTGATGATTGCTCAACGCATGTAACAAACACCATTGGGGCACCTGTTTTTTTGTAAAAACGGGCAGCACCTTTCGGTGTTGATGCCGGTTGATTTAGAAAGTTTACAAATACACCACGGCTTTTTGTGTCCTGGTCACTGACGAGTCCAAGCATCTTTCCATCCGATAAAACTTGATACATTTTATCAATAGGTTCTTTCCGAAAGATATGACCAAAACCGCTTCTTTCCCGGAGTTCTTTAAAAAATTGATCTGATCCGAGATTGCGCTGACGATGAGCCACTCCAATAATCGGATAACCATTGTAGCCAAGCCAAGCTGATAGCAATTCCCAGGCACCAAAATGCCCGGTTATTATTATTACACCCTTTCTTTGTTTTATTGCCATGTCTAAAATATCTTTACTTTTAGAAGAAACTGATGTTAAAAAGTAAGAAGAAGGAAAGGATAAAAACCGGATGAAATTGTGAGTGAAAAATTGATAACATTTTTTTAATATATTTAGTTTCCATTGGGATGATTTTTGGGGAAATGAACGGGCTATGTTACTAATAGCTACAGGTTTTCTGATGGGGATAAAGTGAAAAAATAGGCCCGATAATTTCTGAGAGAGTAATTGGTTCTGGTAAAAGGACCTTTTCTGGAGCCATTTCGAAAATAATCTTAATGATTGATAGGTTAGCTTATGAGTTAATTTCATGAAATACAGAAATGTACTATTTGGTAAATCAGTGAAATCTAATATAAATTGTTTATGTTCAAGTATATTTTTTGCCCCCGTGAATATTTGCAACCCTTATAGAGTTTGGTGTAAACTCAAGGCTATGAAAAAATCCTTAATCTTTCTATTTGTTTTCGTCTTTTGTAGATTAGATGCCACTCAAACAATTATATATAAAATCCCTATTCAAGGGACAATAGACCTTGGGCTCCCTCCTTTCATTGAACGTGTTATCAAGACCGCAGAACAGGAAAATGCATTTGCAATAATCTTTGATATTGACACTTTTGGTGGCCGGGTTGATGCTGCGACCCAAATCAAGGATGCGATTCTGTCCAGTAAAGTTTTAACGGTTGCTTTTATCAACCGTCGTGCCATCTCTGCCGGCGCACTGATTTCTCTGTCCTGTGAAAAAATATATATGACCGGTGGTGGTACGATTGGTGCAGCCACAGCAGTGGATATGAAGGGAAATAAAGGATCTGAGAAGGTGATTAGCTATATGCGGGAGGAAATGGCCTCAACTGCGGAAAAACGGAAACGCAACACAACTATTGCAAAAGGAATGGTGGATGAGGAACTGAGTTTTACTCATCTGGTAATTGATGGAGATTCAGTGGAGGTAACCGACTTAGAAGGAAGGAAAGAAGGAAAGTTGATTACTCTTACAACAGAACTGGCCATAAAGTACAATATTGCGGATGCAGAGGCAGAAACATTTGATGATATTTTTTCTCTCCTAGAAATTGATGATGTGGAAATACGCTCTGCCAGAGTGAATTGGTCTGAGAATCTTGTTCGATTTCTTACCAATCCTGTTGTGGCATCACTCCTTATGACATTCGGTTTTCTGGGGATTTTATTTGAGTTGCAAAGCCCTGGCTGGGGTATACCCGGAACCTTTGGCGCTGTTTGCCTGGCACTTTCCCTTGGAGCGTCCTATATTGCCGAACTTGCAACAATGACTGATTTGATTATTATCTTTGTAGGTGTTACTTTACTGCTCGT
>CAJXJG010000050.1 GCA_913054425.1 uncultured Fidelibacterota bacterium | reverse complement strand
ATATGTTAACTGATAACAGTTTGGAGTTGAACAATCCTGCTTTTAATACATTGAAACTAAAAATCACGCCTAGTGGTGACACAGAACCTCCTACTGAGAATCCCTGGGAAGGATTGGTTACTCACACACCTGCCTCCGGTGTGTTTCAGGGACAAGCAGCCATAGGAGGTGAACCGGCCAGTGTGGGAGACTGGGTCGCTGCCTTTGATGAAGGTGGAAATATCGCGGGAGCCCAGGCTCTCACTCTTTATGGTGGTAATGCCTACATAAACCTGGTTATTTATGGTGATGACATTACAACACCGGATATAGATGAAGGGATGAATCCTGGCGAAAATTTTACATTGCGGATTTGGGATTCATCTGAGGATTTTATTTGGGATTATCCCGAAAGCTTTGGCGGCTGGTACAACAATAATGGCGCTCCTATGGATGGATATAATGATCCCTCTGTGGTCTATAATTTCCCTACACCTATCATGGATGAAGTTTCCCTAATGTCCAGTTGGAACCTCATGTCATTCGACCTTGAGATTGAAGAGAATGCCACTGAAGATGTGTTCGCAGATATCATTGGTGATGATAATCTTGTGTATGTCACTGGATTTGGTGAAACAGGAGCTCAATTCTTTGATCCGTACGGTTTGCCATTCCTAAATACCTTGACGGAAATTAATCCAGGATTTGGTTTCTGGGTCAAAATAAACGATGGAACTACATTGGTTCAAGAAGGCATGGAAATGGGACAGGGTTACTCCTTTAACATAATGGCAAGCTGGAACCTCATGTCCTATTGGCCACAGGTGAGTATCACACCCCAAGATGCATTTTCAGAACTCATTGAGGATGGAAACCTAATGTACGTCACCGGGTTTGATGAAACAGGGGCACATTTCTTTGATCCAAATGGACTCCCGTTCTTAAACACATTGGAGGTACTTGAAAACGGATATGGATATTGGGTAAAAGTGAATGAAGCAGTAGATGGTTTCCAATATCCTGTACCAACTGCGGTTGCGGCAAAATCAATTACACGGTACGTTAATCCAGATATCGTGAGAACAAACCAGTTCATGTTCGTCAATGGAACCGTAACGTTTGATCACATTGATTATAACGTGAGTGACAGGATTTCGGTGTTAACCGCAAGCGGACGCCTGGTAGGAGAAATAGAGATTCTTGAAGATAATCTTCTCATGACTGCTCCAATCTACGGAGATGACTGGACTACGGAAGAGATTGACGGGGCCCTCAAAGGTGAAAATCTACGCTTTATCTACAACAGTAATGAGGCAGAAAAGACCATTGCCTACACCGGGACCATGGATCTGGCTAAAATTGATCTTGAGTTCAGGTCCATACCCAATGCCTATACTTTGAGTCAGAACTATCCTAATCCTTTCAATCCGGTGACGACAATTTTGTTTTCCGTTCCACAAAATGGCGTAGGGACACAGCACGCTGTGTCTCTACAAATATTTGATATAACCGGACGATTAATTGAAACCCTGATTGACGAAGAACTTGAACCGGGCTACCACACCATCCAATGGAATGCTGAAGATAGCTTTGGTAAGCCTGTAAGCGCTGGAATTTACATCTACCAGATTAGAACAGCTGGTTTCGTACAAACCAAGAAGATGGTTTTACTGAAATAGTGAATTAGAAAATATAATGAGGGCAACGGAGTTCTCATCGTTACCCTTAATTTTGTCTAATTAGTACCTAAGATTTCCTTTAGATACTTCTAATACTTTCTTTATTTTCCCCGCTTAATTTACAATTATTAAATTATTCTTCGGCTAAAATCTATTTTCAAAGTTATAGGAGAAATACCATGAAAAAACTTCAATTAATTTTATTTGCATTGGTTCTCAGTGCCTGTACCGCGCCTAAAACAGGTGGATCAATCCAGCAGGTAAAATCCACAGCTCCAACCATGGATAAACAACTTCCGGTTGATCCAAAAGTAAGAATCGGCAAATTAGATAATGGTATAAAATACTACATTCGTGTCAACAGCAAACCTGAAAAACGAGCAGAACTTCGCCTGGTTGTAAATGCGGGCTCCATTTTAGAAGATGATGACCAGCAGGGACTGGCCCATTTAGTGGAACACATGGGTTTTAACGGAACCAGGCATTTCCCAAAACAGGAGCTTGTTGACTATCTTGAATCTATCGGAACAAAATTTGGTCCCGATCTGAATGCCTATACCAGTTTTGATAAAACTGTTTATATGCTGAAAGTGCCTACAGACAGTCTTGAATTAACGGAAAAAGGATTTCTTGTTTTGGAAGATTGGGCACACGGCATGAATCTCGATGATGAAGAAATAGACAAAGAGCGGGGTGTCGTTATCGAAGAGTGGCGTCTTGGCCGCGGAGCAGAAATGAGAATGCTGGACAAACAACTCCCAGTTTTATTTAAGGATTCCCGCTATGCAGTCAGGCTTCCTATTGGGAAAAAAGCTGTGCTTGATTCTTTTCATGTAGATGCGCTAAAACGATTCTATTCGGACTGGTACCGCCCCGATTTAATGGCTGTGATTGCTGTTGGAGATTTTGATCCGGACTGGATAGAAAATGTAATCAAAGATCATTTCTCAGGAATACCTCCAAAAAAGAACCCCCGCATTAGAAAAGTTTTTGATGTCCCTGATCACGAGGAAACATTATTTGCAATCGCTGCCGATCCCGAAGCCACCAGGACCAGTGTACAAATCCTGTATAAGCAGGACGTACAGCCAGAAAGAACTTTCGGCGATTATAGAAGAGAAATTATAGAAGGCTTATACAACAGCATGTTATCTCAAAGACTCAATGAACTTACCAAAAAACCTGATGCTCCATTTTTGTATGGATTTTCCTACCAGGGAAGCTTCTGGGCACGATCAAAGAATACATACCTTCTCGGCGCTGGTGTAACAGAAGATGGTGTTCAAGAAGGACTTGAGGCTCTGATGATTGAAGCAGAACGTGTGACCCGCTTTGGATTCACTGAGTCAGAATTAGTTCGATCCAAAAAAGAAGTCTTGAGAGGCATGGAAAGCGCTTACGAAGAACGTGATAAAACAGATTCACGACGATATACTCGGGACTATATCAATAATTTTCTTGAGGATCATCCCATTCCCGGTATAGAAGTTGAACTGGAACTGTATAAACAATTTCTGCCCACCATTCAATTAGCAGAAGTCAATACAATAGCTCAAAGCTGGATAACGGACCGTAATAGAGTAATAGCGATTGATGGGCCGGAAAAGGAAGGATTAGAAATTCCAAGTAAATCTGAAATGATGGCTGTATTTGATGCTGTCAAGAAACTGGACATCACCCCCTACGAAGACGCAGTGCTGGACAAACCATTGATTGAATTCATTCCGGTTCCGTCAACTGTCATGGCTGAGAATCAAATCGAAGAGTTAGGCACAACAGAATGGACTCTTGCAAATGGAGTTCGCATATTTCTGAAACCAACTGATTTCAAAAATGATGAGGTTCTTTTTTCCGCCCGGAGTCCTGGAGGAAGTTCCCTTGTTGATGATAATAAATATGTAGCGGCGATGACAGCTTCCAGAATTATCAGGGAAGCTGGAATTGGGCAATTCAATCAAATCGAACTTGACAAAATGTTAGCCGGAAAAATTGCAAGAGTAAATCCGTACATTGGTACCCTCGAGGAAGGATTCAATGGCTCTGCTTCACCCCAGGACTTGGAAACCATGTTTCAATTGATTCATCTTTATTTTTCAGCGCCCCGATTGGATAGTTCCGCCTTTCTCGCTTACAAGGAACGGATGAATGGATTTCTAGAAAACCGCAGTTCCAGGCCTGAAACTGCTTTCCGGGATACAATACAGGTGACGATGGCACAGAATCATTTAAGATCACGTCCATGGTCAACAGAACTATTGACTGAAATGGATCTGGGAGCCTCATTTGAGATTTATACAAATCGATTTGCAAATGCGGGAGACTTCACCTTTTACTTCGTTGGGAATTTCTCATTGGATTCTATCAAACCACTTGTTGAATTATATCTGGGTGGACTTCCAGATACTGGCAGAGAAGAACAGTGGAAAGATGTTGGAATTGAACCACCTCAAAACGTCGTGGAAAAACATGTTAAAAAGGGCCTAGAACAAAAAAGTTTAAGCAATATTATATTTACGGGGCCATTTGAATGGAGTGGAAAAAATCGGTACCATCTTAAATCGATGGTTCAGGCTTTACGAATAAAATTGCGGGAAGTCATGAGGGAAGATTTGAGCGGAACATATTTCGTAAGTGTCCGGGGCAATACAACTCATTTTCCCAAGGAACGATATCGAATAGATATCAGTTTTGGAGGTGATCCCGGAAGGATTGAGGAACTCACTGAAGCCGCATTCCAGCAGATTGACAGTATAAAAACTGTTGGAACTACAGACAAATATCTTACAAAGGTAAAGGAAACTCAACGGAGAGAACGGGAAACGGATTTAAAGGAAAACAGATTCTGGTTAAAATCTCTCAGTTTTTATGATTTCCACCATGAGGATCCGTTAAATCTTCTCAAATACAATGAAGCGATTGATGAATTGACATTGGAAGATATCCAATCTGCGGCAAATGTTTATTTGAATACCTCCAATTATGTGCAGGTTACGTTATATCCTGAAGATTTTGGAGTCAACGAATAAGTTTTAAATTAAGTTAAGAACTTCTTTTACTAACTTTTCAATCCCATCAGCAGCTTCGCTAATTCGTCCCGCCAGCATGTAAGCCGGTGTTGACACTACTTTTTTCTCTTTGTCTACAACTATTTCCTGAACTGGACAGGTGACATGTTTCGCACCCATGGTGGTTAAATCATCAGCAGTTTGTTCATCATTGCCAATAGTCAGACTGACTTTTTCACCCATTTTTTCCATTACTTTTCCCATCATAGCTGGAGAAATACAAATAACTCCAATCGGCTTTTCAGCACGGTAAACCTCAGATACCAGGCGAAAAACATCTGGATTCACTGAACAATCCGCACCTGTCATTGCATAATCACACAGGTTTTTTGCAACGCCAAATCCTCCCGGGAAAATCAGCGCATCAATCTCTTCCGATGTTACGTCAACAATATCTTTTATTTCTCCCCGGGCTATCCGAGCGGATTCAACCAGCACATTACGTGATTCTCCTTCAATTTCTTCACCGGTGGCGTGATTTACCACATGAAGCTGCTCAATGTTTGGAGCCATGAGAACCATTTCCGCTCCTGCTCGATCCAAAGCAAGCATAGTAATTACAGATTCATGAATTTCTGCTCCATCGTTAACCCCGCATCCAGATAATACAACTCCTACTTTTGGCATAATTAACCCCTATCTATTATTATTAGAAAACTATGAAAAACCCTGAAAATAACTTTAGAAATGTCACCCTGAGTAGTTCCGATTTATCGGGACGTTACCTGTCCACCGTAACGTGAGCGTAGGCGGATCGAAGTGCTTATTCACCGTGGATATATCATCATATTTTGATGGACTCAATATGACATTCATTGGTTTTTCAAAGCTTTCTATTATTTGCAAGAATATTTCTCTTTAGACCTTCAAATTTTGTCCGTTTTACAGCGGAATTCCTGAATAATTTACGAAACCCATCTTCATCAAGCTTTTCCCAATCTTCTTCAGTCCAATGGATGATTTCCCAATGGGGCTGAAATGCAGGTTCATTCGATTTTTTCTGAAATTTTTGATTCCAGGGACATACTTCCTGACATAGGTCACAGCCATAGATCCACCCATGAAGCTTATCTTGAAACTCTTCGGGAAAAGGCCCTCTGTGTTCTATGGTTAAATAGGAAATACATTTTTGTGAATCAAGCACATATTCATCAAGCGCCCTGGTAGGACAAACATCAATGCACGCTGTACACGACCCACATAAATCTTCATCAAAAGGTTGATCATAATGCAATTCAACGTCTAATATAATTTCACCTAAAAAGAGCCAGCTTCCATAATCTCTTGTAATAATATTCGTATGTTTTCCCTGCCAGCCTATCCCTGCTTCCTGTGCCCAGGCTTTTTCCATAATCGGTGAGGTATCAACACAAACCAACCCTTTTAAATCTGGATTGTGGTTTTTAATAAAATCCAATAATTCTGCTAATCTGGATTTAAGTAATGTATGATAATCATCCCCCCAGGCATAATTACTGAAGTTTTGAGACGAAGTATTTACCTCCTCACTTACACCGGTATAATAATTCATCCCAACAGAAATAATTGTTTTCGCATCGGGGAAATAGGAAAAAATGTCGCCCCGTTCATCACTTCGCTTTTCCATCCACTCCATGTCAGCATGAAAACCATTCTTCAGCCACGTTTCTAAATTATATTTTTGTACCGGTATTGACTTAGCAGCTGTAATTCCAATCTTTTGGAAACCCAGCTGTACAGCTCTGTTTTTTATAAGTTCAGAAAAATGTACAGAATTCATTGAAACGAACAGGAATACAAGAAATTAATTTAATAACCTTTGAGCCCACAAAATCCCAATGATTGTTTTCACATCGGTTATCTTGCCTGACCAGACCATTTCTACCGCAAAGTCCAATTCAGTTGGCAGCAGCTCGATGAATTCATCCTGGTCAGTATTGGTTTTTGTGGCTTCCAGTTTTTCAGCGAGGTAGATCCACATTTGTTCATCACTGTATCCAATACAGGGATGGATTTCCGTAACCTCTGTTAACGAACCGGCCTTGTAACCAATCTCTTCTTCCAATTCACGTCCAGCGGTGACTAGGTGGGGTTCGCTTCCATCCAGTTTCCCGGCGGGAAGTTCAATCTGCTCCATTCCCATTGGATATCGATACTGGCGGATCAAGCCAATCTTTCCATCCGGTAACACCGGAATTATAACAACAGCTCCGGGATGTTTAATATATTCTCGGTAAGATGTCTTCCCGTTTGGAAGTTCAACTTTATCTTTCCATACATCAAGCAACCTACCCTTATAAATTCGTTCGGTGGAAAGACGAGTCTCCTTAAAACTGGACATCAGGAAAAACTTAATTAAAGAGGATTATTTATTCTGAAGATTAATGATCAATTGGACAAGATCAGCAACCTGCTCCTCAGGAATTCTATCTCGAATAATTGCCCTGGCGATTCGATCCTGATCCAAAATAATCACATTATATGAATCTTCCATCAACCCCCACGCTTTTCTTAGGTCTCCATCATAATCAAATAGAACGGTTGTATCGTATTTTTTCGCTTTAGCTCCACCAATCAGCCTGATAGCAAAATTTGGTTTCCAGGTAGAATTACAATCGGCTATCCCAATTCCTTTAAATGCATCCCGGACAATCAGGCTGTCCACATCTATTGCATATTTTACTGCGTCGTTAAAATGCTCATTCAGCTCCGATTCATCCGGATCAACATAATTTATTTGAAGGATGTCTTCTGACCAGGAAGCCATGGTGAATATAGTACCATCCGCGTCTTCAAACTTCCAGTCAGTCGCCTTCATTCCAACTTCCAGATATTCTTGTGAAAAAAGAAATGCAAACAAAAAAATAGGTATAAATAAATTATTTTTCATATAGAAAGCTTTGAAAAACAAACGAATGTCATATTGAGTCCATCGAAATATGATGATTAAAAATATTCAATATAAATTATTTTCAGTTCCCTGTTAAAATATTCTACCGCATCGTTATTTATAAGGAGATTGTTAAAGTCAAACTCAATGTGTAAATGTTCCACAAACGTCCACCGAATGGCAGCATTCAGATACCCTGTATCAACCGCTACCACATTTTCTTTATTATTATCATTAAAAGCAGCATTGTATTCAAGGAGAAATGATAACTCCGGGTTAAATTCCATATCCATCCCAAAGAACAGATTGGGGTCTTTATCGCCATCTTTATTTTCTGTAAAATTATAGTTCATTCCACCATGCATTCCAAGATTTCCTAGAAAAGTCATCCAATTTTTACTCACAGAAAAGAAGGCGCCATAAGCTTTTATATCATAACGACCACCTTTTACAGAATCACTCTCAGGAGGATCTGCAGGATGATATTGACCGAAACCCTGTGTATTCAAACCCAAGGCAATCCCAGGCATGCCCACGGTTTCATCAATCAGGCGATATTTTAGATTGGCTTCAGGACGCGGATACCAGATTAAACTATCATCGCCAATCAACCGGCTTGCCCCATAAGAAACACCAAATTGAAATCGGTCTGTAATCCCTGCAGCAAGGCCAACAGTTAATCCTCCTCCTTTTTGAAGGCGCATTTCAACAGAAAAACTCCCCCGGACTAAAGAACCTGCTGTGGGAATTGTAATTAGATTTGTGGGTGGAGGATAACTCTCAGTCTGGGCAAAATTCTTTCCAAAAAGAACAAGAATTAGTAAAACAACCTTAAATATGTGCATAATGAATTACCCTTCTAAATTGTTGTAATTAATTTACCTCATGACCTAATTGAAAAGCAACAAGGGATCATTTGTTTTGAGGATAAAGTATTTCACCCCACCTTGAAGTGAGCGACTCAACCTGATATGCCGGAATTACCAGTTCATCCGGTTCATCCAAAAATCGTACATGAAACCCGTGTTTTGATGTAGAAATATAATCCACAGGAATTTCTTCTCCCGTCTTTAACACAAGTTTGTCCCATTCCGTCTCAGGGATAAACTCAGGACCGGAGTATGTAATTCTATTCATTCTTAGCTCTTCCATGATTACAAACACTTCTTCCAGCACATTCCCTTTTTTGGGTGGTAACCGGTTATAAAAACCATCTTCAGGAACCATTTCCAAAACAACATGGCTCACCAGATCACCAGTTTTTCCATATTCCCAGATTTTGCAGGATTTAGCCAGGAAGTCATGTTCTAATGCAAATCTCCTTACAACTTCATTATTCGGAATGGAAATCCATAATTCCTGTGTTAATAGATCATGGTGATTATAACGAAACGACATAGCACCATAATAAACCCCATTCACTGTTTTAAACAGGATTTCCTGGATATTTCCAGATTTATCGAAAGAAAATTCACTTTCCTGTCCCATAAATGACAAAATTTGTGATTCTGGAAAATAGTAGGTTCGAAATTCCAAACTCCATGGTTCAGTTTCGCCATAGCGGAAAACGTTGGTGATTTCACCAACGGAATCTATACGGGATTTTCCCACTAATGCACCATCCTGATCATAAGATAATAATTCGCTTTTCACTGTATCGCCATTTTTAGAGATCCAGTTTATATAAACAGGTATTCCTTTTTCATTGTAAGACACTGCCAGATGATCAGAATTGAATCGTTCCGTTTTTGGAAGGGCAGTTCCGGCAATAAAATCCTTTTCCGTCCAAAAATATTGTAAATAGGATATGGTGTTTTGGGGCAAACAAAAATTGACGGCAAAAAGAAAATAGAATAATTTTCGCATCAGAAATCAGGGAATAGGAATCAAATCCTCATCAAGTTGATTTGACAAACGATACCGAAGAATTCTTGATGTGGGTGTATCACAAATATAGATTACCCCCCGGCTGTCCACTGTCACAGCTCTTGGTTTTTGCAGAGTGCCTTTTATTTCCACTTTGTAAAATTCCCCTATTTCTGTAAAAAGTGTATCAAATAATAAAGTATCTGTTCCTTGAACATTCCAAGATTCCCAGGTTAAGCTATCTATTGTTGTATTCTCTACACCAGCTTTTTTGAAAAATCTACCATGGGAATTGAAAACCTGGATCTCCTGGGCATTTGTGTTGGCAACATATACCATCCCATTTTGATCCACCGCAATATCTTCCGGATAGAAAAATCGTGTCGTATCCATTATATCGTTTCCCTCCCATTCAACCGCGAAGGGATAAATGGAATAATCTCCTTCTGTTTTAGGTTGAATCTGGTGAATATCAAAAA
>CAJXJG010000049.1 GCA_913054425.1 uncultured Fidelibacterota bacterium | reverse complement strand
AACGATATGAATTATATATTGCAGCCTGGCTTCATGATTGCGGTAAAGTGGCTACCCCTACTCACATTGTTGACAAAGGAACAAAACTGGAGAATATTTTTGATCGGATTGAGATTATCAACAACAAGTTTGAGGTCCTTCGTCGTGATAAAGAAATTGAATTCTTAAAAAAGACATATAAGTTGAATAATAGTAACAAAACCGCTTTAACAAAAATTAAGGATCAATATAAAATACAAATGAAACAATTGGATGTAGACGAAACATTCCTTGAACGATGTAATATTGGTGGTGAATTTATGCCTGAAGAATTGCAGGAACGGGTAATACAGATTTCAAAATATCCCTTTAAGAACAAAGGCAAGAAAATACCCTTTTTATCAAAAGATGAAGTGCGCAACTTAAACATTCCAAAGGGGACACTGCTTCCCGAAGAACGTGAAATAATTAACAGCCATATCTCCATTACTATTGAAATGTTGGAACAGTTACCATATCCAGACCATTTAAAAAATATTCCCGAGTTCGCTGGTGGACATCACGAAAAATTAGATGGTACTGGATATCCGCGGGGTTTGACAGGGGACCAAATGTCCACACAAGCTAAAATGATCGCAATTGCCGATATTTTCGAAGCATTAACTGCTGCTGACCGTCCTTATAAGGAGGGGAAAAAGCTTTCGGAAACTATGCGGATTATGGGGTTTATGATTAAAGATAAACATATTGATAAAGATTTATTTAAAATATTTGTGAAAGCAGGAGTCTATAAAAAATATGCGAAAAAATTTGTAAATCCAAATCAAATTGACAAAGTTGATGAAACATCAATATTATAAAAATAAAAAATCTAATTATTAACCCTGAAAATATCGTCAGAAAACTACTGATAAGAATAATAGTTAATAATATATGACATTTGAGATTGCCATAGTTCTGGGTGTGATTATCCTAATGTTTATTCTATTTGTGTCGGAACTGTTTCCGCTGGACGTAACGGCATTGTCAATATTAGCAGTTGTATTAGTATTAGGCTTTATAACTCCTGAAGAAGCCATTAGCGGATTTGCCAATCCGGCTGTGATTACCATTGCACTGTTATTTGTATTAAGTCATTCCTTGCAAAAATCAGGAATATTGGAATATATGGTTATTCGTCTAAACAAACTCACTGAACGATCTCGATTCCTGGGGTTGTTTGTTTTTTTAATAACGGTGGCCATGGCATCTGCCTTTGTTAACAATACAGCTATCGTAGCTATATTTATACCGTTGACAATTCGTTTTGCTCAAAAGTATAATTTAAGTCCGTCTAAATTGCTTATACCGTTGAGTTATATCGCCATCATTGGAGGAACACTTACCTTAGTAGGTACTTCCACTAACCTGCTGGTGAATTCAATTTATGTTAATACTGCATCTTCCTCCTCGATGGAAGGAGTTTTATCACCACCCACTCCTTTGGGAATGTTTGAGTTCGCAAAATTCGGGTTGGTTATGCTCGTCATTGGTATGGCATATTTATTAATAGCCGTTCCATTTTTAATACCATCCAGAACTATAACGTCCAGTTTAACTAAAAGTTATCACATGGGTGGTTATTTGACTGAATTAAAAGTGAGTGAAGAATCCCCACTTGTTGGGCGTACCTGCAAGAAAAGAGCAGTAAATAAGAATTACGATATCACAGTTTTGGATATATTAAGAAACGGTAATCTGATCAGTAAAAATATTCGTGATACAATTATTCATCCAGGGGATATTTTATTTGTCCGGGGTTCCCTTGAAAACTTTTTAAGAATGAAGGAAGTAGAAAAGGTTACTATGCTGACGGATGAAAAATTGACCCAGGATGAATTAATCCATGATGATAACACTCTGGTAGAATGCTTGTTAACGAATCAGACAGATTTGGTGGGTAAAAGTTTAATGGAAATCAATTTCCGCCGTCGTTTCGGCAGTTTCATTTTAGCAATCAGACGGGAAGGAGAGATTCTCAGAAAGAAAATTGCTCATGTTGTTCTTCAAGCATTTGATACCCTTCTTGTTTATGGACCAATTGAAAAAATTAAAGAGCTTTCCGATTCTGGTGATTTCATTGTTTTAGGCGAAATTGAAGCAACACTTCAAAAACATAAATATTGGTGGGTAAGTGTTGCAGTAATAATAGGAGCAGTTATTCTGGCTGCACTTGGGATTGTTCCTATTCTGAAAGGAGCCTTGGTTGGCGCTATATTCCTATTAGTGATCAGAGTGGTCACAGCGAATGAAGCTTATCAGAGTATTAATTGGCAGGTAATCGTATTGATTGCTGCATTAATTCCTTTGGGTATTGTTGTTCAAAAAAGCGGTACTGCTTTTTGGATTGGAACAGTATTGAATGACATTGCAAATACATTCAATCCTGTTATTCGTCCAACAGTCATGTTATCGTTAGTGTACCTTGTTACAATAATCCTCACGGAAATGACATCCAACGCCGCCACAGCTATTATTATGACACCTATCGCTATTTCTGCATCACAGCAGATGGGGCTAGACCCCCGGCCATTTGTATTTGCAGTATGTTTTGCGGCTTCTGCATCATTTATTACACCAATTGGTTACCAGACTAACTTGATGGTTTATGGCCCCGGGGGGTACAAGTTTTCTGATTATATGCGTGTGGGATTGCCCCTGGCAGTTGTTTTATGGATCATGGCAACCTGGCTTATCCCAATACTTTGGCCCTTTACTTCAATTAATGTGTAACCATTTCTGAATCTTTTTCAATTAATGAGAAAAAGAAAGGAATTAACACTAACGATTTCGTAATAGCATACATGGATGATAATTGGAGGGTTCCCCCGTTGAAAATTCAATTGAATTGACCGTGGCTGATTTCTGGTTCCCTGGTGTGGGTCGTGTGAGATTACCGGTCCCGTAACCGACGAATCAGGTTGAAGAGTTTGAGAATAAAGTCATCATTAACAAACTGACTGCGGAAACAACCCAACTTCCGGTTTTTTATCAGTTTCCTGTTTCTTGCGGTCACAGGAAATAAGCATTAATCTTTAGACTGTTTAATCTAAATTTGGTTTTTCGAATGGGTGAATCCAGACTAGAAGAATATTTATCCAATCCTGCAAAGGGTTTATGGAAATTGACTGTTCCGGTCATGGTCGGGATGGGTGTTCAAACAATTTATACCATCGTTGATATGATATTTGTCGGCCGGCTGAGTGGGGATGCCATAGCTGCGGTGGCTTTTAATATGCCGTTATTCTTTTTTGTTCTGGGATTGACATTTGGACTGGGTTCCGGTGTAACTGCCTCCATAGCCCGGTTCATTGGTGCAAAAGATAAAATCAACGCTGATAACAGCGCAGAACATGCTGTAATCATGGGCTTGGGCATCAGTATTGTATTAACAACTATCGGGTTGGTTTACGGTAAACAAATTTTATTTAGTATTGGAGCAACCGCTGATGTCGCAGATTTAGGCTGGTCATATCTCAGGGTTATTTGTGTTGGATTACCCTTTATGGTGCTGTCCACGTTTTTTCGGTCTATACTGGCCGGGGAAGGTGACACCAAATTTCCCATGACCGTTGCTGCTCTGGGAACAGTATTAAATATTATTCTGGACCCAATTTTTATTTTTACACTTGGTTTAGGTGTGGCCGGGGCTGCCTGGGCAACTGCCATCAGCCAGATTATCGTTTTTATTATTTTTGTTTACATGCTTTTTGTAAAAGAACATTCCTATATTACTTTTCGTTTAAGGGATTTTGAGCCATCTTCTTTTATTATGAAAGATATTATTAAAGTTGGTCTCCCTGCTTCCATGTCTATGGTGATTATGTCTATCGGACAGCTAATTTTTAATAGGATTCTGGTGCATTTTTCCACTGATGCCGTAGCCGCGTATCAGATTGGCGGGCGAATTGATATGGTCATTTTTTTACCTATCCTGTCTATAGCATTCGGATTAACAACTTTAGTGGGAATGTTTAATGGTGCACAGGAAATGGACAAAGTAAAGTATATTATTAAATATGGGTTAATCAGGTCATTTTTAATCACGGTGGTTATTTCTATTATAGTATATACTTTTGCACCACAATTGATCATGGGTTTTACTAAGGATATTTATATCCAGAATACAGCGGTCAAATATTTAAGGCTTATGTCCATGATTTATCCG
Organism: uncultured Fidelibacterota bacterium; assembly: GCA_913054425.1. GTDB lineage: Bacteria > Fidelibacterota > Marinisomatia > Marinisomatales > UBA8229 > UBA8229. The sequence continues at coordinate 5,899 of CAJXJG010000049.1, read as the reverse complement.
CTGGTTGCGACAGCACTGCCTTGTGGTCGCATTCTCCAGGGTTTTGGTCTTGGAATGCCTTTGCTGATCATTACGTCAATTCGTGTTTTGCTTCTATCATCTCCATTGGCAGCGTTTTTTATTTTCATTCAAGGAAGACCTCTGGAATGGATCTGGTATTCCATAATGATCTCAGCAGTTGTTTCATGTGTAGTAGCGTTAACCTGGCTTTACTGGGCAATCAGAAAATTTTCATTAACAAAAATTCAAACGTCAATTACAAGTACATAGGCAATTTTCATGTTAAATTAAATAATTAGAATAATTATTTTAGAAAAAATACAATAATGATTTCATTATCAAATGTATTTTAAACAAATTTATACAACCAGTTGAATTAATGAAACATTTTTATTATTATGTAAGTCACTCAGTGAAAACCAAATCAATGTTTTGGGGAATTTTTAAATAAATTACTTTAATCAAATATTTCTATTTGCCTGTTAATTTACTTATAGATAGATTTGAATCGCCAACCCGACAATTTACAATAAACTTCCTTGCTTTGCGAAATTTTTTCACTTGCTGATTTCAATAGCTGAACGAAAAATTAGTACAGAAAGTTGGAAATGGCCGAAGCAATAGAACTAGATTTTACAACCACAAAAGTTCGATCCCAAGAACCGGATCCAAAAGTTCCGGAAGCTCTCCTCAATGTTAAATTAGGTACAGAGCCATTAATTAAGCCAGATGGTGAATTCCCCGCTAAATTTCATATAAATAATTATTATGGAAAAGATACGCTCGGTATAGATGTCCTTAAGAATAAGTATTTAGCCCCCCGGGAACAACATCCCTGGGAATTATGGAACCGCCAGGCAAAAAGTATTTCTTCCGTAGAGAAAACGAAGCATCTTCAAGATAAATGGGAGAAAAAATTCTTTTCCATACTTGAAAATTTCAGGTTTGTCCCTGGTGGTCGTATTATGCATGGAGCAGGCCGGAAGGATATTACAACGACATTAAATAATTGTTATGTTGTCGCTATTAAGGACGACTCCATAAATGCTATCTATTCTGCTATTAACGATGAGGCTCTTACCTATAAATATGGTGGTGGGTGTGGCCACGACCTCTCACTTTTGAGACCAGCAGGCGACGCTATCCATGGCACGGGAGGGGAGTCATGTGGACCAACGGGATTCATGAACCTGTTCAGCGAGAACACAAATACAATTGCTCAACATGGAAGACGGGGTGCTAATATGCAAACACTCCGGGTAGATCATCCTGATATCGAAAAATTTATCGCCATCAAAACAAATGATATTAATATGGTTAAATACTCCAACATTTCAGTTTTGTTAACACATAAATTTTTACAAGCAGTAGAACAGAATGACGATTTTGAACTCATGTGGAATAATACGGCATACAAAACTATGAAAGCTCGAGATTTATGGAATAAGATTATCCATTTTGCACATAGCAGTGCGGAACCGGGACTCATCTTTTGGGACACAATGAAAGATTTCCACAATGCAGAATATTGTAGTCCTTTAGTATCAACAAATCCATGTGCCGAACAACCATTACCGGAGGGCGGGTGCTGTAATCTTGGCGCTGTTAACCTTGAAAGATTCGTAGATAAAACTAAGAATTTCAGTATTGAGAAATTTAAAGAAACTGTCTCCATAGGATTCCGCTTTTTAGATAATGTTGTTGATTACAACATGAAAAGGCATGCCTTAGCATCACAAAAAGCTAATGCTAAGAATGATCGTAGAGTTGGGTTAGGAATTCTTGGCCTGGCTGATATGCTGGTAAAAATGAATATTAGGTACGACAGTGAGGATGCGATTCAAACCGTGGATCAGATTATGCAAATATTCCGAGATACTGCCTATGAAACCAGTATAGAACTGGCCAAAGAAAAGGGTGCCTTCCCAAATTTCGACTGGGCTGGATATAGCAAAAGCAAATTTATTAAAAATCTTCCTAAAAATCTTCGGGACCAGATTCAAAAATACGGTGTCCGAAACAGCACGCTCACAACTGTAGCTCCAACTGGAAGCGGAGCCATAGTTGCTAGAGTTTCCTCCGGGATTGAACCAATTTTTGATACATCTTACAAGCGGCGAGTAAAGAAAAATGAAGGCAATGGCACTCTGTTTAAAGAATATAAAGTATATCACCCAATCATTGAAAAACTCTTTGGAAATGATGAGGACCTCCCTGATTATATTATCACTGCCCACAACATTGATCCGTACTTTCGTGTAAGAATGCAGGGAGTTATCCAAAAGTATATTGACAGTTCTATCTCTTCAACCGTAAACCTGCCTGGAGATGTTTCAGTTGAAACTGTTGCAGATATTTACATGACTGCTTATAAAGCAGGATTAAAAGGTATTACCGTTTACCGGGAAGGGGCACGTGAAGGCATACTCATCACAGATGCAAAAACGAATGAAGGAAAAGAAACACAAGAAATAACCACTAATAGATCAGCTGAAAAAGTTAAGTTGAGAACAGAACCACGATTCAGACCTACTACAACTTTAGGATTGACCCGGAGAATTCGTACCGGGGAAGGGACGTTATACATTACTGTCAATGAGGATGAGCATGGCCTTTGTGAAGTATTTACTGCTATTGGTAAAGCCGGAGGAAATGCAGCTGCACAATCTGAGGCAATAAGCCGACTTATTTCTCTAGCCTTACGATCAGGAATCAATCCCGAATCTATTGTGAAGCAATTAAAAGGAATTAGCGGACCAAATCCCACGTGGGAAGACGGACGACTTATACTTTCTACTCCTGATGCTATTGGGAAGGCATTGGATGATTATCTGAAAAATCGCACACCACGAAAATCATCGGATGAACCAAAGTTTACACATTTTACCATTGCAAATGAAGCTGAGACACACGGTAAGAGTATACAAGACTATACGGTAAAAAACATTTCTTCATGTCCGGACTGTGGAGGACCCATCCAGTTTCAGTCTGGATGCGTGACTTGTACCGGCTGTGGATTTTCTAAATGCGATTAAAGGCTTTATATATTTAGTTCTAACTTAACCCTTCCGAAGAAGTCGCCTGAGAAGGGGAGAGAGCTATACTTTCATGATTTCTTTTTCTTTTTGTACCTGTACTGTTTTCAATTCATCGATATGCCGGTCCGTCATTATCTGAATATCAATTTCCGCTCGTCTGATTTCATCTTCTGATATATTCTCTCCGGTTTGGAGAACTTTCAGTTGGTGGTTTGCATCCTTTCGAACATTACGAACAGATACTCTTCCCTCTTCCACTAAATCATGAACATATCGGATAAGTTCTTTTCTCCTGTCTTCGGATAATTGAGGTATAGGAACTATAACAGTATTACCGTTATTGCTTGGTGTCAATCCAATATTACTCTCAAGGATTGCTTTTTCAATATCAGGAATCAATGCTTTTTCATAGGGCAGGATAGAAATCATCTGCGGATTCGGAACTGAAATATTTCCAACCTGATTTAACGGTGTCAATGTTCCATAGTAGCTCACTTGGATGCTGTCAAGAAGTTCTGGATTTGCACGTCCTGTTCGAACCTTTCCTAACTCTATTTTTGTATGGATGAGAGCTTGATCCATTCGATGTTCAGCATCTTTTAAAATACCTTCAATCATATCTATCTATTTACTCCGTGACTAACGTACCAAGTTTACCACCTAAAACAATTTTTTTCAAGTTTCCAGATTTATTGATGTTAAATACTATTATAGGCAAGGAATTTTCATTACAAAGGGTAATCGCCGTCATATCCATCACACGAAGATTTTTATTTAAAACTTCTTTAAAAAGAATAGAATCATATTTCACGGCATTAGGATATTTCATAGGATCTTTATCATATACACCATCTACTTTTGTCCCCTTTAACACAATTTCAGCATTTAACTCTATCGCTCGCAGTGCGGCTGCCGTATCTGTGCTGAAATAGGGGTTTCCGGTTCCACCGGCAACAATAACAATTCTACCTTTCTCAAGATGGCGTAATGCCCGTCTACGAATATAAGGTTCAGCAATTTGAGTCACGCTGATTGCTGAAAGCGTTCGAGTGGAACAATCAAGTTTTTCAAGAGCATCCTGCAGTGCGATTGCGTTCATGATGGTAGCCATCATCCCAAGATAATCCCCCGTTACTCTTCCCATCCCCCTGCTTTCAGCCTGGATACCCCGGAAAATATTCCCTGCACCGATAATCAACCCAATGGAAAGTCCAAGATCATAAATTGACTTGACTTCTTTTGCAAGATAATCAGCACGTTCCGGGTTAATGCCAAAACCATCCTCTCCTGCAAGAATTTCTCCACTCAGTTTCAGAAGAATTCGCCTGTAAACAGGTTTGTCCATATTGGGATTTTTAAAGGAGGTCAGGTTTCTTCACCAATTGCGAATCGTATAAATCGATTCACATTGATGTTTTCACCTAAAATAGCAATTATTTCATTTATTAGATCTTGAATGTTTTTCTCTGAATCCTTAATAAAAGTCTGATCCAGCAAGCAATTGTCCTGGAAGAATTTATTTAATTTTCCCTCTACAATTTTATCTATAATTTCCTTGGGTTTTCCAGAAGATTTTGCCTGCTCAAGATAAATACTCTTTTCCCTGGCAATCAGTTCTGGATCTACGTCTTCACGCTTGATCGCAATAGGATTTGTAGCCGCAATCTGCATGGAAATATTATGAGCAAGGTTTTTGAATTCTTCTGTCTTGGTAACAAAATCAGTTTCACATCCTATATCAAGAAGAACGCCCAGACGATTGCCTTGATGAATATATGAATAAATTAATCCTTCTTTAGCAACACGGGAGCTTTTTTGCTCTGCTTTTGTTATTCCAGTTTTTCTTAGATAATCAACTGCTTTTTCTATATCACCAGAAGACTCAACAAGTGCCTTTTTACAGTTCATCATACCGGCTCCTGTCTTATCACGAAGGTGTTTTACTTTTTTTGCATCAACACTTATCATAACAAACTAATTATCTTCCTCTTCAATGGCAGTTGGTTTCTTCTTGCCAGCCTTGCTTCTCTTTACCTTCTTTTTTTTAGAATCAGTTTCTTCGGTAGTTTTTGCTTTGATTGATTTTTTCTTAGCAGTTTTTTTTATCGGAATCTCAAGTTCTTTAGTATCTACAGTTAGCTCTTCTGCCACAGTTTCTTTATCCATCTCTTCGGATAATTCTTTTTCCATAATTTCAGGCTCATCTTCCTTGGTATCTGACTGTTCTGAATCCAATTTAATATCATCTAGAGAATCATCCTTCGCCCTTGCTTCAATCACTGCATCAGCTAGAGCAGATATTATGAGCTGGATTGTTCGGATGGAATCATCATTTGCCGGAATCGGATAATCAATTTTCCTGGGGTCTGTATTTGAATCCACCATAGCAATTACAGGAATTTCCAGCAAATTTGCTTCTTTGATAGCAATAGACTCAAAAAATGCATCCACAATAACAACTGCATCAGGAAGGCGTCGCATATCCTTGATCCCTCGGTGTTGATCAGATAACTTAATCCTCTCGCGGTTAAGCATTTGTAATTCTTTCTTAGTTAGATTCTCATAAATACTTGATCCTTCTTTTTCCAGTAGTTGAAGGCGCTTGATACTTTTCTTAATTGTAGAAAAATTTGTAAGTGTTCCGCCAAGCCAGCGCTCAACCACATAAAACATGCCACACCGATCAGCTTCCTGTTGAATAATATCTTTGGCCTGCTTTTTTGTACCGACAAATAGAATTTCTCCATTGCGTGAAATTACTTCTGTGATAAATTGGGTTGCCCTCTCAATATTTTTCAGTGTTTCTTCAAGATTAATAATGTGAACACCATTTTTTTCCATGAGAACATAAGGCTGAAAAT
>CAJXJG010000048.1 GCA_913054425.1 uncultured Fidelibacterota bacterium | reverse complement strand
TTTTTCTTCTTCCGCCTAAAGTTCCTCATTCACCACAAAGATTTGAAAACACAGTCGGACTGGTAGTAGAACGGAAAAGAAGGGAAGGGGAGTTGGATGGTTTCCAGTGGTACTGCGACGAGTGCTCATCCCTCTTATATGAACAATACTTTGTTCTCACAGACATTGTGAAACAATTACCTCCGATTTTTGATGGTTTCTGGCAAAAGGATGAAGTTCGTACCTGCAAACAATGTAACGCATATTTAGAAAAACCATAAAATGGTAAATATTGATATTCATACTCATTATTTACCAAATAATTGGGTGGATCTGAATGAAAAATATGGATATGGAGGATGGATTCAGCTGAAGCATACCGGGAATGGATGTGCTGATTTGATTAAGGATGGGCAGTTGTTTCGGAAAGTAAGGTCGAATCTCTGGGATCCTGTTTTGCGATTAGAAGACTGCGATAAGAATTCTATCAATGTTCAAGTGTTATCTACTGTCCCAATTATGTTTAACTACTGGGCGGAACCTCAGGATACGTACGATTTTGCACGATTCCTGAATGATGATCTGGAAAAAACGGTAGAGAGGTTTTCTGAAAGGTTAATTGGGTTGGGTACAGTTCCAATGCAAGATCCCGCACTTGCGGTAAAAGAATTAGAACGATGCATGCAATCAAGCCATTTTTCCGGTGTTCAAATCGGGACAAATGTGAATGGAAAAAATTTAAGTGAACCTGAATTCAAGGAATTTTTTGCTGCAGCAGAAACGTTGGGTGCTTCTGTTTTTATCCATCCCTGGGACATGATGGGTGAGAAAGAAATGGAAAAATATTGGCTGCCGTGGTTAGTTGGAATGCCCGCAGAATCTTCCCGTGCAATTTGTTCTATTATCTTTTCAGGGTTGTTGGAGAAACTGCCGGAGCTGAAATTAGCGTTTGCTCATGGCGGTGGATCTTTTCCCGGAACGGTGGATCGAATTGAGCATGGATATAATACCCGACCCGATCTATGTGCGGTTGATGGAGCACGAAATCCCAAATCGTTATTAGGAAAATTTTGGGTGGATTCACTGGTTCACAGCCACAATTGTCTTGATCAAATAATTACTATATTTGGTGAAGATAAAATAGCTTTGGGATCAGATTATCCCTTTCCTCTTGGGGAAAAATCTCCAGGGAATTTAATTATCTCCCATGAACATTTACCGGAAGATGTGAAATCTAAACTTCTAGGGTTAAATGCGTTAGATTGGTTAGGAATGAATGCGTCGGATTTTTGTTTAGATTTATAAATGGTTTGTACTGTTGAAATAGGCGGAAATCAGATTCAATTGGAAACCAGGGAAGGGATTGATATTTCAATCCCTCTTTCATTTCAGGCAAAACAATTGAAATTCTTTGGTGTGCCTAAGGGAACAGCCAAAGCATATACAGAAAACAAATATATCGGTAGTACATTGAGAGGAGGGGGGTGTAATGTCGATTCAGTTTCATTTATTCCCCATTGCCATATGACGCATACAGAGTGCGTTGGACATATAGTTCATGAAAACATTTTTGTCAATCAATTACTGATAAATGGATTTAAAACTGCGGGTTTAATTACTGTAACTCCTTCCAATCCCACCGGAGATGATGAATCCAATCTTGGTAAACAGAAATCTTCCGATGTTATGATACCGGGAAAATCAGTAGAAAATGCCTTAAAGGATTTGCCGTATCCGGTAGAAGTTCTTGTAGTAAGAACGTTACCGAATGATTCATCAAAACTTACAAAAGTGTATAGTGAAAAGGATGTTCCACCCTATTTTACCTTGGATGCTATCGAATGCCTAAAACAAAATAAAATTGAGCATCTTTGTATTGATCTCCCTTCTTTAGATCGAACAAATGATGGAGGATTGTTGGCTTCTCATCACTTGTTTTGGGATGTTCCTATTGGTGAAAAATCTTTGAAAGACAATATGCCATCATCAAAAACAATCACTGAATTAGCATACATACCGCCTGAATTAAATGATGGATTTTATGTTATCAATTTACAAGTGTCAAATTTTTCTTTGGATGCGGCGCCTTCAAGACCGGTACTTTATCCAGTAACATTGTGAAATATTCAGCGGAAAAATTATTTGCAAACGGTCTGGATGCTCAAGATCCGCTAAGTGAGTACCGTTCACAATTTTCTATTCCGGTAAAAAATGGAAAGCAAGTTGTTTATTTTATGGGGAATTCTTTGGGGCTTCAGCCAAAAAATGCAAAAAAATATGTTGATCAGGAATTACAGGATTGGGCCTCAATGGGAGTTTTAGGACATAAAGAGGCAAAAAATCCCTGGGTTCCTTATCATGAATTTTTAACGGATTCCACAGCTGAAATTACAGGGAGCCAACCTTCCGAGGTGGTTGTGATGAATACATTAACCGTGAACCTTCACTTGCTCCTGGTTTCTTTTTACCGGCCAAATTCTTCCCGGTATAAAATATTAATGGAGGATAATGCTTTCCCTTCAGATCGCTATGCTTTGGAATCCCAAATCAAGTTTCATGGATATGATCCAAAAGATGCGCTTATAACTGTAAAATCATCAACCGATGATGCATGCCCATCAACCGAGGATATACTTTCAGCGATTGAACTGGAAAAGGATTCTTTAGTTCTGATTTTTTTGGGTGGTGTTCATTACTTTTCAGGGCGAGTTTTTGATATGAAAGCAATTACTGATGCTGGTCATGGCGTTGGCAGCGCAGTTGGATTTGATCTTGCTCATGGCACAGGAAATATTCTACTTCGTTTACATGATTGGGATGTTGATTTCGCAGCATGGTGCAGTTATAAATATTTAAATGGTGGTCCCGGATGTATAGCCGGGATATTCGTCCACGAAAAACATCACAACGATCAATCTATTCCTCGGTTTTCCGGATGGTGGGGACATGATAAAAAAACCCGATTTGATATGCCAAGTCAATTTAAGCATATCCCTGGCGCTGAAGGATGGCAATGTTCAAATCCGCCAATATTACCGCTGGCGTCTCTCAGGGCTTCAATGGAAATATTCAAATCAGCAGGAATGGAAGCTTTGCGTAATAAAAGTACATCATTAACCGGATATCTTTCATTTTTATTAAGTGAGTTACCACTCGAAATTATTACACCCCCAAGCAATCAGAAACGGGGGTGTCAGTTATCTTTACGAATGAAAAAAGATGGAAAGTCTGTATTTAATAAATTAACCGAATCCGGATTTATCGTAGACTGGAGAGAGCCAGATATAATTCGTGTTGCTCCGGTTCCATTTTATAATACCTATCACGAAGTCTGGGAATTTGCTAAAAAACTAAAATCCCTGGTTTGATTACTACCAATAATTGCTCTGATAAAATCACCGTTATTGGTGGTGGACTTTCAGGACCCGTATTGGCTTTATATCTTGCCAGGAGGGGATTTTCGGTAGATGTATTTGAGAAACGTCCTGACTTACGGAATGCAAGCGTTCCCGCTGGAAGATCAATAAACTTAGCTCTATCAAAACGAGGGATTACTGCGTTAGAAGAAATTGGGGTATTTGATCGGATTAAACCGTCATTAATTCCAATGCACGGCAGAAGAATTCATGATTTAAATGGTGATACCCGTTTTCTACCATACAGCAGTTCTGGCACTGACTTTATTTATTCTGTCTCCAGAAGTGACCTGAACAAAATATTAATCACAGAAGCAGAAAATACCGATAAAGTCAGATTTCATTTTCAGCATGAATGTATAGGAGTGGATATAATTCGAGGGGCGGTTACGTTCCTGAAAAAAGATACCGGTGAAAAAATAAAATGGAAAAATTTCCCAGTTATTGGAACTGATGGTGCGGGTTCGGTAGTTCGAAAATTTCTTAGTGAAGACGGCTTTGTTTCTGATGCACTGGATCCACTAAATCATGCCTACAAAGAACTGAATATCCCACCAGATGAGAGGGGTCAATTCATTCTGGATTCAAATGCTCTCCATATTTGGCCTAGGGATGAATTTATGTTGATTGCTCTGCCAAATTTAGATAAATCATTTACTGTCACTTTGTTTTTACCCGAGCTAGGAAAAATAAGTTTTGAAACTATTCAATCAGGGAACGATCTTCTAATTTTTTTCAAAAAAATGTTTCCGGATGTCATTTCAATCATTCCCGAATTAGTAACAGATTTTTTCAAGAATCCTACCGGTAAACTTGGAACAATCCAATGCAGTCCATGGCATGCAAAAGATAAGGCTGTCCTCATAGGGGATGCTGCCCACGCAATTGTTCCGTTTTTTGGTCAGGGGATGAATGCATCTTTTGAAGATTGTACAATTTTCAACCGATGGATGGATTCAACTGAGAATTGGGGAGAGTTGTTTCAGAAGTTTTCAAATGTCCGAAAATTCGATACAGATGCAATTGGAGAACTGGCTTTAGAAAATTATATTGAAATGAGAGGATTAGTAAATCAGAATATTTTTTTTAAAAAGAAAGAGTTAGAAAGAGAATTAGAAATGACGTATCCGAATCGATTTATTTCCAGGTATTCTATGGTTTCCTTTCATCAAATTCCCTATTCTATTGTGAAAGCAAGAGGAATTATCCAGGAAAAAATTCTATCCACATTTTCATCAAGCAGTTCATCCGTTTCAATGAAGAATTATAAAGAAATTGAGGAAATGATTTTTGAGGAATTACCATCCTTGGATCAACTATAAATCAGTTAAATATATGATGGGATAGAAAGTGTTCTGAACGAATATACATGAGCTTACTCTTCAGGAGATTTATCAGGAACAAGTACAGCATAATTTTGCCAGAATTCCACGGATTCTGCCCATTGTTCCGATGAATAATGTCCTTTTGTTCCTCCTGGGAATTCCAATTGGTTTCGCATCATGGTTACCGGTCCCATTGGTAATGCATCAACCCCTTCCGGAATAGCATTTATACTGATTAATTCCCACTTTTCAGTTGTACTGTGTTCGTTGTTTTCTTTTAAAACATCGTGACGATATAAAACCAGTTCCACTTTTCCAGCTGGAAGGGGAGTACCGTTTAAAGCACGAATTCGTAAATAAGGTTTTTCCTCTTCTCTCCGTTTTACCCTTTCAGTTATGAATTTTGTGTTTTCATCAATCTTTACCAGCGGACAAATAAAATGAGGTACAAGTGTTGGAGATACTTCAACTAAAACAACTCCGTCCCTGTATCCTTGTCTAAAATGATTATCACCTAATCTTTCTTCGGCATGAAGGGCAATTTCTTCAAATGATAGCTTTGATGAATAGGTTTTTCCTGATCCTTTTACCTGCCGGCGAACAAATTCGTTTACTGCAACCATAGAGTAAAATACGCAAATGATGAGAAGAAGGGGTTAATGATTAATTTCATGTTTTTATTTTTACAATCCATATGTTTTAGTGTATCCTCTCCTAAATTAAAGATAGAAAATTTTATTGAATTTGTTTAAAATAAATTAACTTTGAGGGGATTCCCAGTCAGAATAAAACCCTCCTCCCATGAGCTCATCAAACATTTCAACCGGTAATGCTGGGGAGGTAGTAAAGTTAATGCCGGAAAATTTGCTTAGTGCCACGGAAGCTTGCATAGCAGTTTTTGTGTTTTGAAAATCTATCAGGAATACAAGATCATACTCGCCCAGGATTGCATACATTTTGTGAATTTCACCATCATGCTTTTTAATAATTTCAGCGATTTTCCCCGTCCGCTCCTGTGAAATATTGTTGAACCCTTCTGACGTATATTTCCCGAACATAATAAATGTTGACATAAAGCCCACTCCTTATATAAATATGTTCATTGTAAAATTAACATGTAAACATAATCAAAGAATTCTCAAGAATGAAACAAAAGAATCGTCTGGTTCGTTTGATGAAAACCAAAAAATAAAGTGCTATAATGATATTATTAAATAAATTTCTCCGCTATAATTAACAATTAGAAGTTCACCATCAATTGTCTCTCCAAAAGAGGATAAATAAAAACTATTTTTGTTCATACTGTTCAAAATATCATGTGTATGATTTTTTATATCTTTAGCTTCACCGTTCTTGTAAACAAAACTCCAAACTTTTCCGGTACAGTAATCGCCAAAAATGTAGCGCCCATAAAATTCGGGGATTTTATTCCCGCGGTAAACATATCCGCCTGTAATTGAACATCCATCCATTTTATTTTGTTTTATTCCGACCAGAGTTTTTAGGTAATTGGCATTATTCGGATACTCCCAAATTGGTTCAATGAAATTCGTTTTATTACAGTCGTTTTCTTCAGGATAGCAATGGAATCCTTCCATGATATTCCAGCCAAAATTCTGACCACCCATCTTATTCCCCGGAATGACATCAATCTCTTCCCAATTATTTTGTCCAACGTCCCCGATAAATAAATCACCAGTTAACAGGTCAAAGGAAAAACGCCATGGATTTCGTAGTCCGTAACATAAAATTTCTTCTTTTACATTTTTCTTACCAGTAAACGGATTATTTTGTGGAATTGTATATTTCTCTAGATTAGTATCTACATCAATCCGAAGAATTTTTCCTAAAAAATTATTAAGATTTTGAGCATTGTTTTCAGGGTCCCCGGCTGATCCACCATCACCAAATCCTATATATAAAAAACCGTCTAGTCCAAAAGTAATGCTCCCTCCATTGTGGTTGGAATAGGGTTGTTTCATCTTCAGAAATATTTTTTCTGAGTTTGGATTAATCGTGAGATTGTCTGCTTTGAATCGTGAGATAATAGAATAATCATTTTTATTTACATAATTAACAAAACAATATCCATTTACTGAATAATCAGGATGAAACGCAAAGCCTAATAATCCCATTTCATCACCAGGAAATAATGGATAATGAACCCTGTCCTGAATATCTAAAAATGGAAGTTTTAAAACAGTTTTGTCAATCACGATTCGGACGACACCTTTTTGTTCAACCACAAATATCATTTTATGATCAGTCGGATGTGAAACCGCATAAATGGGCTTATCAAATCCGTCTGCAATTTTTCTGGTTTGAATTTGAGAGACTAATCCTGAAATGAAAATGATACCAAGGAGGAATAATGTGTGTATTTTTTTTATGAACCGGAGCAATTCATTTCCTTTAATTTGAGTTGGAAACTGAATATAAATATAATGAGAAATTTCTATTAACATTGAATATAGCAGTATTAAAATAATTTGAGACTTAGAGAACAATCTGATTCAACATGACCATAAAAAAATATTTTTTAGATACCTTGAGATGGGGTCTTCGGTTCCATAGCGCCATCCATTTAATCGAATTGATTTCAGCAATTTATGAAGAAGCCTATATGACAGCGGGGATTGCTTTTGTGGGTGGTTCTATTGAAGTATTAGCTAGTTTTTTCATTCCAAATGAACATATCCATTTAAAACCCATAAAATCAGACGTCCACACTCATTGCGAAGAAGATGACTAATTCTTTTTCTATTTAACAAATGCTCATTGCACATCGGAAACCAAAATCGCTAAACTGTTTTTCGGGTGCAAGACTGCTCCGTGCTGCACAGCGTGTAAAGCGGATCAGGTGACGCCATGATCCTCCTCGGGCAACACGGCGGGAACCACGATTGGGACCTTTGGGATTTCGATTTGGAGAAATTGTATAGTACGTTGGATCATACCAATCTGCGCACCATTCATGGACACCCTCTGACATATTGTATAGGTTATAGCCATTTTTTCCTTCAGTACCTTTGATAGTCAGGTAAGAATTTCGCCCTCCCAAATGATTAGAGGGGAGTTCGTTTCCCCAGCAATATTCACTCCCTTCCACACCGCCACGTGCCGCTTTTTCATGCTCTGCTTCAGTTGGTAGACGGTATGGTTTTCCCGTCAATTCTTTTAGCCAGTCACAATATGTGATTGCATCGTGCCAGCTGGTACCGATAACTGGATGCTCCGGAATTAAATATTTTGGTTCTTTCCAAAATGGTGGAGAAGAATGTTCTTTCATTTTTATAAAGAGCGCATATTCTTTGTTTGTTACCGGATATTCTCCAAGTGCGAATGAATCCACCCAAACAGGACGAATAGGAGTTTCATTTGCCGAGCCGTTATTACTTCCCATAAGAAAGCTCCCTGCGGGGATTTGGATATTTTTTGGTTCGATATAGCTTTGATTGTTCACTTATTGAAATTACTTTTAAATTTGTTATAAAAAAGAAAAGAAGGAAGGCTGGAAGCTATCTTAAAATTTACATGTATGACATCTATTTACTTCAGATTGTATTATTTTAACATCCGTGCAAAAGATAGTAATACCTTTTTTATTAAAAAATTATTTCGAAACTATGTTATAATGAACCTGTGAAAATATCAGAACTTAAACCGTAATGTAATTAGAAAATGGATAGAACAATGATTTCTGTTATCATCCCAACGTTTAACCGTGCACATTTGCTTCCCAGGGCTCTAGATTCTATTTTGAGTCAATCCTGTGTCCCGAATGAAATTATCGTTGTAGATGATGGCTCAAACGATGATACTTCAGTGTTGATGACTTCCGTATATCCTGAAATCGTGTTTATTCAGCAATCAAATGCTGGTGTCAGCAGTGCCAGGAATGTGGGCATAAAACGGGCATCCGGAGATTGGATTGCATTCCTTGATTCAGATGATGAATGGCTTCCGGAAAAACTGGAAACACAGATGAATGCACTTTATAAAAACCCTGAAATAAAAATATGTCATACGAATGAAATCTGGATTCGGAATGGAACAAGGGTTAATCCTAAAAAGAAGCATGAAAAATTTGGTGGATGGATTTTTCAAAAGTGCCTGCCGTTGTGCTGTATTTCTCCCTCCAGTGTGATCATTCACAAGAGTATTTTTAAAGAAATTGGATTGTTTGATGACTCACTCCCCGCGTGTGAAGATTACGATTTATGGCTTCGAATTACTGTACGAAATCCAGTATTGTATATTAAAGACTCGCTTCTTCGAAAATATGGAGGACATAAGGATCAACTATCCAGAAAATACTGGGGGATGGACCGATTCCGAATTAAATCTTTGGAGAAAATCATTTATTCAAAAGGACTTTCAGAATCGGATGAAAATGCAGCGAAAAAAATGCTGACCGAAAAAATACATATTTTTATTCAGGGCGTCCAAAAGCGGGGCAATATAAATGAAGCCAGGAAATTTAAAGAACAATACTCAGAATTCTTACAGTGACAGGGAAAATAAATATCGTGGTTGCACTTCCCTGCGAGGCAAAACCAATTATCAATCATTTCAATCTTAGGAAGAGTGATCCCACCTTATTCAAAATCTATTCTAATCAAGATCATTCAGTCCGGCTTATTATTTCAGGTGTTGGATCCTCAGCTTCCTCAAGGGCAACAAAACAGCTTGCTTCTGTTTCGGAAGCAGGTGTCAGTACAGCATGGTTGAATATAGGAATCGGAGGTCACAAAGAGTTCCCATTGGGGACACCCATTTTAGCTCACAAGGTTACCGACTCCCAAACGGAACGGTCATGGTTTCCCCAATTGGTATTCGATCCGAAATGCGTGACGGCATCGGTTAAAACGGTTGAAAATCCTGTTTTTAATTACCTAAACAATGATGTTGTAGAAATGGAAGCATCTGGTTTTTATTCTGCTGCCGAATCCTATTCAACCAGGGAAATGATTCACTGCCTGAAAATAATTTCTGATAATTTTCAGTCTCCTGCAGATAAAATAATTGCAGATATGGTTGATGAATTAATCAGCAAAAATCTATCAATCATAAAAGAGTTGGTAATAAAACTTCAGTTTTTATCTCTGGAGGAAGAAAAAAGAACTTCAGACCCTCCATTTGTACAAGAGTGTCTTTCCCGCTGGCGCTTTACTGTCACCCAAATCCATCAGTTGAAACGTTTGCTCCGGAAGTGGTCATTGCTCCAGCCTGGAAAAGATGTTATAAATATTTTATTGCTTGGTTGTAAGAACAGCCGAAATGTCATTCAAACATTGGATATACATTTGAAAAACTTACCCGTATGGATGGGTCATGATTGAAACAATTTATATAGAATCGGAAATCCGAAGTCATCCCAGGACTAAAAGTATTCTCAATCGTTTTTCAAATGCAAGGATTGTAGAATGTGAACGTT
>CAJXJG010000047.1 GCA_913054425.1 uncultured Fidelibacterota bacterium | reverse complement strand
AACAGGTAGCCAAGGCATTTGGTTATAAAGACGCTGCTTCCTTAAAAGGTGAGAAGGGCGCAATTGGTCAGTCAAAGGGCGGCAAGAAACAGGTAGCCAAGGCATTTGGTTATAAAGACGCTGCTTCCTTAAAAGGTGAGAAAACTACTATTGAGATATCAAAAGCTGATAAAGCTATGATAGCCAAAGCATTTGGTTTTAAAGACGCTGCTTCCTTAAAAGGTGGAAAAAAGAAGGTAAAATTTTCGAAAAGTGACAAAAAAGCACTAAAGAAAGCACTGAAAATGAAATAATAATAGGCCGAGAGGTTTAAATATAAAAAACGGGGTCAGCTGACCCCGTTTTTTTTATCTCAGAAATTATTTATTCTGTTTCTTTATCAGGATTTCTCACCCAGGAACGGCGATCGGTAAACAGCTTTATTTTTAAATCAGCCCAATCGTTGATCATTTCTTTTAAGTCTTCCTCCCGTTCTGGATCATCTCTGAAGTTTTCGTTAACTGCATCTAGCATAGCTTCTTTTTTGGATCGTATTTCGCTGTACTCTATCACCTTTTCCTGAGACCATGACTTTTTTTCAGTTTCCCTGGTTTCTTTATCGGATTCCGCTTTGGAAACCATGGATTCCGGAGTTGGCATGAGAGCGAGGAGTGTAAAAATGATAACACCGACCCCGAGCCATTTGAAATTGGTTTTTTTTTTGCAAAACCTCCTAAAGATTGATCTTTCTTTTTATCTGTCATGATAATTGGATGGAAAATGTTTATAAATACTGAAAATGAGAAGACAAGAATTAAAATTAAATTTTGAAGAAATTGGATCTAGTTATCTAATTAGGAAATAGAATTGGTTTATTTTAGTTTATATCGTTTACATATTTTGTTTTCTTTTTCATTCTTAATTTCATAGAAGATTTGGCTGAAAAAAATTCTTCAAAATGAGGAAAAGAGAGATTAAAAATTTGTATTATGAATGCTATTGACATATCGATAATTATTTTTTTTCTGGTGAGTATGGTGGTATATGGACTCTACCAGGGGAAAAAAAATCAAACAACAAAAGATTTTTTTCTAGGAGGAAAAAACCTGCCTTGGGTTGTTGCCATGTTTTCCATTGTCGCAACCGAAACATCTGTCTTGACTTTTATAAGTATACCGGGGAAAGCATTCCGGGGAGAATGGTTTTTTCTCCAGTTAGCTTTGGGTTATATCCTTGGGAGGATTTTAGTGAGCATTTTTCTTCTACCGCAATACTTTCGATATGAGGTGACCTCAATTTACCAAGTGCTGGGTGCCAGATTTGGTCCGGAAATTCAAAAAACAGCATCGTTAGTTTTTCTTATCACGCGGGTATTGGCAGACGGAGTCCGGTTTTTAGCTACTGCTGTAATTGTTCAGGTAATTACCGGGTGGTCGCTCCCGGCAGCAGTTATGGTGATTGGTGTAGTGACAGGAATTTATACTCTTTCGGGAGGAATACGCACCATCATGTGGATTGACAGTTTCCAGTTTATTCTCTATCTGGGGACAGGATTGATTTCAGTTGGTTTTATCCTTTTTCAATTTAACGAACCGGCTTTTTCCATTGTGAAGGATATCTTCGATGAGGGGAAATTCCAAATCATCCAGTTTGGTTGGGATATCCAAAAACCATATATGTTTTTTAATTCTTTGATCGGTGGAATGTTATTATCATTTGCTTCGCACGGTGCTGACCATATGATGGTTCAGCGTGTATTGAGTACCAGAAATCTCTCTGCAGCCCGGAAGGCGATGATAGGTAGCGGGATTTTTGTGTTCTTTCAGTTTTTAATATTTTTGTTTGTTGGCTCTCTATTATTTGCTCTTTTCCAAAATTTAGATATAACCCAGATTGACATTTCTTTTTTAAATGATGAGAAGATTGGGCTGAAAAAAGATAGGGAGTTTCCATTGTTTATTGTGCAGTATCTTCCAGTTGGATTAAAAGGTCTTCTACTGGCGGGAGTATTGTCAGCTGCAATGAGTACACTAAGTTCTTCCATTAATTCGCTTGCATCGTCCACTATTATGGACTGGTTTTGGAAGGGAAGATCATTAAGAAGTGCCCGATTTATCAGTTTGTTTTGGACTATAGTTTTAATTAGCATCGCATTAATCTTTGATGAAAGCGACAAAGCTATTGTGGATATGGGGCTTGAAATTGCCTCTTTTACTTATGGTGGCTTATTAGGACTTTTTATCCTGAGCCGATTTAAACGTTCATTCCATTCAATAAGTTTAATTATTGGCTTAGTTTCCAGTGTTGTTATTGTTTTTCTCTTGAGGGAATTGGGATTAGCTTGGACATGGTTTATCAGTTTTTCTGTTGTAACGAATCTTGCAATAACATATTCAGTAGATTTAATTTTCTTTAGACAGCATGTATGATCGATTAATAAAAGTAGCAGTATTGTTGTTTGTCCCCATTTTCTTGTTTGCACAGGAATATCGATACAGCAAAATTGAAAAAATCCCTGATTTTTCTTTTGCTCCATACGTTTTCACCGGCCTTGATATCATGGAACAATTAGATATGGCTCCATTACAGGGGAAAAAGATTGCTGTTCTGTGTAATCAGACATCTGTTAATCGAAATGGAATACATCTGTTAGATATTTTAGCATCTAATGGAATTAAAGTAAAAACTCTCTTTGCCCCAGAGTTTGGATTATTTGGAAGTGGGAATAAGAGATTAAAACTTTTTACGAAAGAGAAAAATATTGATCCTACGACAGGAGCAAAAATAATTGATTTATTTGGAAAACATATTTATCCGCCTGAAGAATCTTTAATAGGTATTGACCTTATTCTTGTGGATATCCAAGATACAGGTGTCAGGTATTCCACTTTTATCACAACAATCACAAAAATAATGGAAACTGCTTCAAAAAAAAATATCCCGATATTAATTCTTGACCGCCCAAATCCTCTGCGTGGTGATGTGATCGATGGACCTGTAGTTCGTCCTGCATATCAGTCTTTTGAAGGATATCATCTTGTTCCAATTCGACACGGGTTTACAATTGGAGAATTTATTTTAATGGTGAACGAGATGGGCTGGGCAAAGAATCTTGCCCGTGTTGATCTTACTGTAATTCCCATAGTAAACTGGAAACGAGATTATTGGTTTAATGAAACAGGATTACCCTGGGTTAAACCAGCACCGGACATTTTTGACTTAGAGACTTTATTAGCATTTTCAGGAATGGCACTATTTAAAGGAACGAACCTTAACGTTGGTCATGGGACGGATAAACCATACTTAAGAGTTGGAGCACCCTGGTTATCCGGCCAGCATTTAATGGAAAAGTTAAATGCTTTGAGTTTATCCGGTGTGCGTTTTTCAGTTGTCCAATACAAACCATTGAATCGACAGGGCATGAAATTTATCCCTCTACACCTCAATGAATTTTGCAATGGGATTGAAATTGAAATAACAGATAGAAATGAATTTGACCCTTTGGGAACAGCTACTGCTATTATTATCACTACAAAATATCTATATCCGCGGGAGTTTCAATGGGCTCCAAATGATTACATCGATAGATTATATGGATCGAATGTTTTAAGGATATTTGTTGCACAAAAAAAACCAGCTGATTATTTACCCCCTTTATGGTTTCATGATGTAATGCGATTCAGCGAATTCAGGAAGCGATTTTTGATATATTGAGCGAAATGTTTATGAATAAAAACCGAATTCTCACATTTTTACTTTTGTTGATTATGATTCCCTGTGCCGTATGCCAATCATATTTTACAGTTCCTCAAAATGTATGGAGGGTTTCCATAGCTTCAAATTCCATGTTTGGTGATTGGATTGGAGATAATGGGGTAAAGGAGGTGGGACAGGATAACATCGGGTTTTTGTTTGGAATGGATTCCACTATGCTGACGGAACTGCGTAAAATGAATATCTCTACTCTGACTTCAAAAATTGAATATGGGTTTACTGACAGGACCACTATGAGTTTGGAAATACCTTATGTAACGAATTTATTAGTGGATCAGTCTTGGAACTGGAAGTCAGATTTGCAGGATGCTGCGGATTCAACTATTAACGTATTGAAAGATTATTACCTCTCTCCCCGAAGAGAGACATCAGGTTTCGGGGATATTTCACTAGGTATGAAAATTTTACTTTTGGGAACACCAGCCTGGTCGGAGAAAGGATTAGTTTCATTATATGGTGGAATTATGATTCAGTTTCCCAGCTCACGACCATTAAGCCGATATCATTCTGTAAATGATTCTCATCCATCACAGTTTGAAGAAGTTCTTCTTGGTTCAGGAACGACTTTATGGAAATATTCTCTCTCAGGAGAATTTTATAAAATAGCTTGGGATCGATTGTTTAATATTACTTGGGTTGCTCAATTTGTGAATTCAAGTAAAGAATCTTTGAACACTCCCATTTTTTTCCCTGGCTTATCTCAAACAAATCCAGACAGTATTGCAAAGCAAATTGGATTGACCTACCTTTATAAGAAAGGGACTGGATTTCGCGGTATGGTTTCTGCTACTCTGGATATATGGCCGGGAAGAATTTCTTTGATGGGGAATCAGGCTTGGTTTTTCAAAAGGCAGGACCAGTTTATTTCCAGCGATCCCGGGTGGGATAAAAGAATGACTTCTCATCCTGGGTATGATACTGAAATGATTCAGATCACTCAATCCTTTGTATTATTTTTGAATAACCTGGATCCGTTAAAGAAAATTGGACCAATTCCGTTTATTGTTGAGATTGGAACAAATTTACCAATTCTAACAAGAAATAATTATAGCGAATATCGTACCTGGATTGGATTTACATATTATTTTCAGATGTGGTAATTATTTTTTCCTCAAGGGAAGAAAATATTTTAATTGAATAGTACTGAAAGATAATTTTAAAAGGATGTTGCAGAAAAAAGTCGATCATGTTAATTTGCCCTCCCTTTTAAATAAGAAAAGCCCCGTTAGTACGGCGTGCTCTTCAGGGAAAAAAGATTTTCTCAAGGGTAGACTGGCGGGGCTATATTTTTAATGAATCTTTCTGACAAATCACGTTTTCAATCATGAAATATACTGCTCAATATTCCCAACTTGTGATGCCTGACCATATTAATAACGTTGGAACCCTTTTTGGGGGTCAGATGGTCTCTTGGATGGATTTGGCAGCAGCCAAAGTAGCCTATCGGTTTTTGAGGGATACAGATGCAGTCGGAGCTGTAACTAGGGCGATTGAAAAAGTTGAATTCAAAGAACCTGTATTTGCTGGTGAATGGATTAATTTTTCCAGCAAAGTGATAAATGTTGGCGAATCTTCAATTAGCATTCAGGTGGATGCCTTTGCCGAAAGTAAATTAAGGAAAAAAAGGTTAGCTTGTACAGCCACAATTACTATGGTTGCAGTAAAAAAGAAATCCGATGAAAACTTTATTAAATTCACCCATGGGAATCAGGTGGATTAAACCAGTTTGTTTTTTAAGTTTTCTAATTTTAGGAAACTTCTGTTTTTGGGGATGTTCTTTTGTTAGGACGATTGAATATCCTGAACTAATTTTACTGAATTCAAATCCGGTAGTTTCTGTCCGATATGAATATGAGAATGTCCAGTTAAATTTAAGCAAACAGGTGCTTGATGGAGAACCAACTGCTTATCGTTTCAGTATTTTTAATAATAGCGATATAAATTCTCCCTTGATAAGTAAAATATTTTTTCCTGATGACACCATTACCGTTATGCTTCCTTTGAATGTTTTAAGTATCGAAGATTCTGCAAATGTTGCCATTCTTATTCCTCAGGGTGATGATTTTGAAATAGTTGAAAATTATTTTTCTATTGAGCAATCAGGGGTAATTGAATTTCCAACTGCTTATATTCGTAGAAAACCAGTTATATTGGTGGGGAATGTTTCACGAAGAATTGGAGATACTCCAATTGAGGGGGCAAAGGTCCAAATAATTGACAGTATCGGAGTTGTTGGGAGTAGTGAGACAAATAATTTTGGACAGTTTACAATTGAACTTCCGTCCCCCTTCAAAGATAGGAAGGATTTAAATTTAACTGTTTCTACCGCAGGGAAATTTTCCCGCTGGAGAAATCAAATTGATTTTCAAGGTGAGAAGTGGTTAAGCCAGCCAGTTGTTATTGGACCTAGGGCATTGTTTGTCAATCAGGGAATGGTGTACCGAGTTATTCAAAATAATACTCCATTTAGAGAAGGTCCAGAGAATGGTTCACCCATAAGATTTTTCCTTTCGGAAGGAGATATTTTCGTAGCTGAAAAAGTAGCCGGAGACCAGCTATTTGGACGAGTTGAAATTCCTATTGATAAAAATGATTATTTTCAACATTTTGAGGGGTGGATAAAAAATAAATACTTGAATTTTATCCAATGAGAAACAAATTCTTTTTAATATTTATTCTCACCATTAGTTTTGCAAAAGTATCAATTCGTATTGAAAGCAATCCCCACTCTGCGCATGTTAAAATTGATGGGGAACCTTTTGGTTTGACTCCTATAGAAAACATTTCTTTATTACCCGGACTGTATAAAATAGATTTGACTCTTGAGGAATTTGCCCCCATCCATTATTCATTTGATTTACAAACTGCAGGGTTTGCTGTACTCCGTTTTCAATTAAATCGAATTTATACTGTTACTTTTAATACCCAAGAAAAGGGGTTGAATTATGAATTGGATGATCAATATAATTGGATTGAGGAAAAGATAAATTTGAAGATGGAAGAAGGAATACACAATCTGAAAGTATTTGATGGCGATTCTTTGGTTGATGAAAAGGAAATATGGATTAATAAACCATCAAAAATATTTTATGAATTAATAAGTAATTAAATCTGAGTATTATTGATTCAGTTCATTTTGAAAATATTAATCAAACAACTTAGTGGAGCAGGGAATTATGTCTGATAAACTATTTTCTCCTAGTAAAGAGTTTTCCAGGAAGGCGCGGATCTCCCAAATGGAGCGGTACTGGGAGATTTATAATCGGTCTATCAAAAACCCCGAAGCATTTTGGGGTGAAGTTGCTAAGCGAATTAACTGGGTGAAAAAATGGGATAAAGTTCGCGAGTACGATTTTGTGGAGGCAAAAATAAAGTGGTTTGAAGGCGGTACACTGAATGCAAGTTTCAACTGTTTAGACCGGCATGTAGAAGCAGGATTTGGTGATCAGATTGCCTTGATTTGGGAGGGAAATGATCCCAGTAAATCAACAACATTCACATATGCTCAACTTTTAGAAAAAGTCCAAAAATTTTCCAATGTTTTAAAAAACTTAGGTGTGAAAAAAGGAGACAGGGTTTGTTTATATATGCAAATGATTCCTGAACTGCCTATAGCAATGCTTTCCTGTGCACGGATTGGTGCTATCCACTCAGTTGTTTTCGGTGCGTTTAGTGCTGATTCCCTGAGAGAAAGGATCAATGATTCTACCTGTAAAATCCTGATTACGCAGGATACTGGTGTGAGAGGAATTAAAAATGATATCCCCATGAAAGCAAACGCGGATAAAGCGACAGCCAAGACACCATCCATTAAACATGTGGTCGTAGTTAAGCGAACCGGAGAAATAGTAAATTTTGAAGAAAATCGGGATATCTGGTGGCACGATGAGATGGAGAAAGCGGAGCCCAAGTGTGAACCGGAAATAATGGGTGCTGAAGACCCATTATTTATTCTCTACACTTCTGGGTCTACTGGAAAACCGAAAGGTGTGCTTCATACGACAGGAGGATACCTTGTGTACACATCCTATACTCATGAAATGGTATTTGATTACCACGAAAATGATATTTATTGGTGTACAGCGGATATTGGATGGATTACCGGTCATTCCTACATAGTTTACGGACCCATGGCAAATCGAGCGGTCACCGTAATGTTTGAGGGTGTTCCAAACTACCCGGATTATGGCAGGTTTTGGGAGATCGTAGATAAACATAAAGTAAATATTTTTTACACTGCACCTACAGCGTTGAGAGCTTTGATGAAAGAGGGGGATGATTGGGTAAATAGAAATAATCTTTCAACCCTGCGGTTACTTGGCACGGTGGGGGAACCAATTAAAGAACCAGAGTGGTTGTGGTATTATAACAAAATCGGGAAGTCGAAGTGTCCGGTTGTAGACACCTGGTGGCAAACGGAGACAGGAGGTATTCTTATTACTCCTTTGCCTGGATCTACGCCCTTAAAACCCGGCTCAGCAACTTTACCTTTTTTTGGAATTGAACCTGTATTATTGTCTGAGGACGGAAAAGAGATTGACGGAAATAATGTATCAGGTTTTCTTGCTATAAAGGCGCCTTGGCCGGGTATAATGCGGACTTTATACGGGGATCATAAACGGTTTCGTAACACTTATTTTTCCCAGTGTCCAGGCTATTATTTTACCGGTGATGGCGCAAGTCGAGATGAAGATGGATATTATTGGATTACCGGACGAGTAGATGATGTACTTAATGTGTCGGGTCATAGGATTGGTACTGCTGAAATAGAAGGAGGAATCGGGAAGGCAAATGGAGTTGCTGAGGCCGCAGTTGTTGCATATCCCCATGATATCAAAGGGCAGGGGATTTATGCTTTTGTGACCCTTATGACCGGAGTCCAGCCGGACGAGGCCATTCGAAGGGGGATTTTAGAAATGGTTACAAAGGAAATTGGTCCGCATGCAAAACCGGATAAGATACAGTTTACCCCAGCACTTCCAAAGACACGGTCAGGTAAAATAATGCGGCGTATATTGCGGAAAATTTCTGAAAATGATATTGAGCATCTTGGTGATACCTCAACTCTTGCTGATCCTTCCATTATAGATGCTTTAGTGGATGGCAGAATATAAAAAAATTCATTTATCAAAGAGTTAAAAGGTATGATTGGCCTCTTTTACTATAGTATCAGTTTGCATAAATTCTTTTCAAGATGATCAATTTTTTTTAGGTTAATGAGAAAATACCTGTGAAAAAAAGTGTCGTTTATGTTTTGAATATCCTCCTGATAGGATTATTAGGCGGACAAGAGCAATATTATTCTAAAGATGAGATTAAGAAAGAGTGGGAAGATTACTCCTCTTTCCAAAGGGATGAACTTATTTCTTTTTGCAATTTTTTATTTGAAAAAAACCATTATGACCGTGCACTATTAAATTACTTTCAGTTTTTATATCGATTCCCTGGTGATAAACTGGAATCTGCAATTTATTATCATATCGGTCTGTGTTATGAAAAAACCTATAATCCTAAGCTTGCTGTGGTCTATTATCAACGGATACTGGATCAGGCGAACTCAGCGTCAATTGCATTTAAAACGGCGAATTACCGTAAGTTGTATTTACATTTGATTGGAGATGAATATCAAATCATTTTGGATAGGACCCAATTAACTGAGGATCCATATTTGCTCGTTTTCCGTGGATATGCATTCCTTCGGAAGCTTGATTGGAAATCAGCACAACTCACGTTTCTTTCAGCGGAAGAACGATTTGGGCAGGAATATTATTCTAATCTTCTTAATCCTTTATTTAAATACATTGAGAGTGTTTCCGATATTCCACAAAAGAAAAATGGGATATCCTTATTAGCTTCCATTTTTCCAGGCGGTGGACAAGGATACCTGGGACAATGGAGTTCAGGAATTGGTGTGTTGTGTTCCATGATTATTCTAGCTGAGTTTCTACCTTCATCTTTGAATTCGAAGAGCAATTTGTTATCCCTAAAAAATTCTGTTCTGGATTACATTCCCACTAATAGTTCCTTGAATTCTAAATTTATTCCTAAAAGAATTCGAATAAATTCAAATGATCTTAAAGTCCTGATTCCATCGATAGTTTTATCTGGCGGAATTTATTTTGGGAGTAGTTGGAAAACAGCACAAAACACCAATGAATATAATGAGGCTTTGATGGAAGAATATTTAAGTTCCATAATTACGGAAAATCCTGTATCAAAATTTTTAGATTTTAATGAACCAAGAATAATTATAAAATAGTGGAAAAATAATTTGAAAAGAATATCGAATAATGTTGACTTATGTAAAATCAACATTATACCTTCACAAGCTTTAATCAGAGCGATTATAGCTTTTTTTGTTTGCTATAAGGCTAATTAAAAATTTGGTATGCGTAGGTCTTGACAGTCAATTAGGTAAACTCGACAAAGCTAACCATATTAAAAACATACAATGGAGAGTTTGATCCTGGCTCAGGACGAACGCTGGCGGCGTGCT
>CAJXJG010000046.1 GCA_913054425.1 uncultured Fidelibacterota bacterium | reverse complement strand
CTCTATTACCTGGAGAAGGAGCCAGAACTCACCGGTGGTGTTATTGAAGAAGCAAATGCACAACTTGGTTCTCAGGCAGGTGCTGCCTCAGGACAACCCGTAGTTCTCCTTGACATGAATAACGACGGAACAAAACAATGGGCAAGAATTACAGGTGCAAATATCGGCCGGAGGATCGCCATTGTCCTTGATAAAAAAGTTCATATGGCTCCTTCCATCCGGGGAAAAATTTCACAGGGCGGAACTCAGATTGAAGGATTTGCGGATATGAATGAAGCCAAAGATATTGCCATCGTTCTCAGGGCAGGTGCATTACCCGCCCCGGTTAATATCCTTGAGGAACGAATCGTAGGTCCATCACTGGGTGCTGATTCTGTGAAAAAAGGTACCTGGTCTGTTCTGGTGGGGTTGGCCCTAGTTCTGCTTTTCATGCTTTTTTATTACAAGATGGCGGGATTAATTGCTGATTTCGCTCTTATCTGGAATATACTTCTTGTCCTTGCAGTTTTAGCTTCTCTTCAAGCTACTTTAACCCTGCCTGGAATTGCAGCGTTGATTTTGACAGTGGGGATGTCAATTGATGCCAATGTTATCATTTTTGAACGTATTCGTGAAGAACTTCGAAAAGGGAAATCACCAAAAACTGCTATCGATAGTGGATATGCCCGTGCCCTGACAACAATCATTGATGCGAACATCACAACAGTTATCGCTGCCCTGGTTCTCTATCAATTCGGTACCGGGCCAATTCGGGGTTTTGCAACAGTGCTGTTCTGGGGAATAGTTATCAGCATGTTTACCGCAATTTTTGTGACACGTACAATTTTCAATACAATTGCCCAGCGCAAAGGTATTCAAAGGTTGAGTATATGAGATTAATTAAAGAAACCCATATAAAGTTTATGGACCAGAGAAGGTTTGCTTTCATTCTCTCTGCGGTTGTAATCCTGGCAGGATTAGTATCCCTGGTCTTCCAGGGAGGACCAAAGTTGAGCATCGACTTTAAAGGGGGGACTATGATAGCGGTCACATTCAATGAAGAAGTTGACATCACAAAAGTACGTACTTCACTTTCCCAGGTGAATGTTGAAGGTCAAACTTTTGATCTCAGCAAGGAAGAAATTAAAAGTTTTGGAGGTCCATCGAATATTTCAATTCGGATTTCCCACCAGGAAGATGAACCTGACAATTTTGCCCAGTCTGTTATCAATCACATTTATACCGCATTTCCTGAACTTGTACCTCGAGAGCCCAAGGATTTTATTTTATCCATGGAAAAAGTAGGACCAAAAATCGGCTCCGAATTACGGGGGAAAGCCATTATGGCCATTATTTCTGCTCTTGCGTTAATACTTTTCTATATTTCAATCAGGTTTGAATTCAAATTTGCTCTGGGTGCCATTGCTGCTCTTGTTCATGATATTTTAGTAACATTAGGAGTTTTTTCAATCTTAGGATATGAGATTTCTCTCTCTATTGTTGCAGCCTTTTTAACCATCGTAGGATATTCACTGAATGACACTATCGTTATTTTCGACCGTATCCGCGAAAATGTGAAAAAAAGACAAAGAGAATCTTACCCGGAAACAGTTGATTTCAGCATTAACCAGTCTTTGAGCCGGACCGTAATCACATCACTTACATCGTTTTTAGTTGTGTTGATTCTCTGGCTTTTTGGCGGGGAAGTGATTCATGGATTTGCATTCGCTATGATAATAGGTGTTGTTGTTGGTACATACTCCAGTATTTATATAGCAAGTCCAATCGTGGTCCAGCTCCACGCTAATGCGCCGACAAAATAAATCTTTCCTCCTCATTCCATTTGCTCCGTTTCATTTCTCGTGAATTTTCCAGGCAAAATGGAAATTCTAATAACGGAAGATTATATCTTCCCGGTTGAACCACTTCACACAAAACCAAAGACTTAATCCGGCGAGTACAAAAAGAGATACATAAACTTCACTGAGAAGAATCCAGTTTATTGAGCCGGAAAGCATTTCCTTAGTTGCCAGTGACACATTTAGAATTGGAATCAGTGCCGTAATTTTATTTAATTCCATCCCAGGCGTAAGTCCGATTGCGGCTGGAACAATAATCGCAATATTCAGTGGTGTAACGATACTTTGCGCTTCTTTAAATGACCGTGCATAAATAGACAAGCTGAGAATGGCGGCACTAAAGAAAACCGCAATCGGAATAATCAGCGTCAAGATGAGGGCGACCATTTTCACCCCAAGCATACTGCTAATTATATCAAGTATATCAACGGGTATTTCCGGAAACAAATGAACGGATACATTCAAACTAGCAAAAGAAATCAGGGCTGTAGCGATACCCGCTGTCATAATCACACCGAACTTACCCAATACAATATCTAGACGACTGGCAGGGGAAGATAAAATTGTTTCCATGGTCCCCCGTTCTTTTTCTCCGGCTCCTAAATCCAGTCCCGGGTACATGGCACCCATAAATGTAAACAGGATAAACAAATAAGGTAAAATTCCGCCAACAGTTTCTGCCAGCTTTTCACGGGTGGTAGACACATCTGTTTTGACGATATCAATTGCATTAAATAAGTTCTTGTCTAACCCCAATCGTGATATTCGTTTATCAACAATTTGTTGGTCGTATTGCTCAATTGCTGATATCAACCTTTTTTCTAAAACTCCAAACGCATCATCGGATTTTTTAAAAATCACCTGGACATTACCCTGTTCATCATTGGAAACACGTTGATGGAAACTGGGTGCGATAATCACACCTCCATCCAGCTCCCCGCGTTTCACCAGAATTTCTATACTGTCAACCGGACAGTCACTTATGAATTGAATCTTTCCTTTTTCTGTAAACATCTGAATCAGTTCAGGGGTAAATGTTTCTCCAATAAAAGCAACTTTGATTTCCTTTTCCATTGCTTTTTTTGCCTGAGCCATCTGTACTTTTGTCATCAACATTATTATCCCCGGAATAAGGATCATGGGCAGAATAATCATCATGAACAACGTTCGACGATCCCGTAAGCTATCTTTTAATTCCTTTTTATAAATCGTGATAATTCTTCTCATTACACCTCCCCTACCATATGGATAAACTCGTCCTCAAAAGTCTCATGGGTCATTTCAGATTTGAACTGATCCAGCCCTCCATTAAAATAAAGAGATCCTTTATAGATGATAGCAATATCATCAGATATCTGGTTAACCTCTCCCATTCTGTGACTAGAAAAAATTACAGTTTTTCCTTTTTCTTTACACGAACGGATTAATTTGATAATTGCCCGGGAGGTCATCACATCCAAACCGGTTGTGGGCTCATCAAAAACCAAAACATCAGGGTCATGGATAATCGTCCTGGCAATTGATGTTTTCTGTTTCATACCGGAACTGAGACGGGCAATTCGCCTGTTGGCGAATTCATGGATATTGAGCATATCAAATATTTTATCTTTCCTGCTTTTAAAAACAGAGGCGTCCATGCCATGGAGATCTGCGATATATTTCACCATTTCATATGGTGTCAGACGGTCATATAAAGCCGTCTGGTCTGTCATAAAACCAATTTTTTCCCGTACTGTCTGCGGATTTTTTTGACAATCAAATCCTCCCACTTCAATCGTACCCGAAGTTGGCTTCAGCATAGTAGCAATCATACGGAGTATTGTTGTTTTGCCAGCGCCGTTTGGACCTACCAACGCAAAAATCCTTCCCGGCTGACAGGTGAAACTAATCTTGTCAACAGCTCGAAGTGATTTTTTATTCTTAAACTCTGCTCCCATTTCCTTTCTTATTTTCCTGGTAAGTTTAAAATCTTTGACAAGATCCTGAACCTGTATCATGTTGATTACTCCTTCCGTTCAATAATTCTCAAATTGCATTCCTAAAGTTTACCATTATATTTTTAACTTAATTGTACGTTTTATGATAATGAGCAAATTTTAAACAGGCCTATCTCTTTATATAATCTTAAACCCCTGCGTAATCATTCTTAATAAAAATAGGTAAATTTTAAAATGCAATCAATACTATACACTTCATTTACTAGTCCCTTCGGTACCATGGCAATTGCCCGCTCTGAAAAAGGAATCTGCAGGATTTTATTTCCGGAAGAACATCCGTTTCACGAAACACTTTCCACTCTGTATCCCCTTCGACATCTCAAAAAAATTAAATCGTCTTTTCAAGAAGTACTTCAACAATTAAAACAATACTTCTCCGGCGAAAAAATCAAATTTCATTTTCCCATTGATTTGAATACTTCTCCATTTTATCATAAGGTGTTAATTGCAGTGAGCAAAATTCCTTACGGCAAAACACTTTCATACAAAGAAATTGCTGAAAAAGTGGAAAATCCCGGAGCTGCCAGAGCTGTAGGAAGCGCAAACGCGCAAAACCCGATTCCCATTATCATTCCCTGCCACCGGGTGATCGCCCACGATGGTTCTCTTGGAGGATATGGAGGTTCCCCGGAGCGAAAATATTATTTATTAAAAATGGAAGGTGCCCTATAATTGGAATGGAGGTCGTCACCTTTTCGTATGATTTTCAAATTCAAGTAAGTAGTTTCAATTAGGTATTTCATTAACTTAATCAAAGGATGAAGCAGGATTATGTGGCAGCACTTTAAAAAGGTTATTCTGGCCGGTCTCTTAGCAATCGCTCCCATCGCACTGACGTACTGGATTCTGAAAATTACTTTTGAATTCCTGGATAATTTCACAGCCCCAATCCTTAGAAAAGTACATATTGACATTCCGGGATTAGGTCTCCTCCTGACCCTGTCCCTTGTATATGCTCTGGGATTATTTGTGACAAATGTCCTGGGGAAAAAATTGTTTTCATGGGGAGAACGAATACTCACGAATATTCCTATCGTAAAGTCTATCTACTCAACTATTAAACAAATTACGCAGACATTCTCAGGTACTGCGAGCCGAAATTTTCAAAGTGTGATCTATTTAGAATATCCCCGAAAAAGACTGTGGACACTCGCATTTGTAACCGGGAGTTCTACCAACGAAAAAAAGGATGGATTTTATCATCTCTTTATTCCTACTACACCAAACCCAACATCGGGTTTTTTTATCATAGTTCCGCAAGAGGACACAATCCCGGCAGAGATGAACGTGGAAGAAGCGTTGAAAGCCGTCATTTCAGGGGGAATGCTTGCCCCGGAGAATCACAAAATAATCTAATCCAGCCTACTTGGGAATTCGGTACATTGACGGCAAACGATTCAGCCGTTCGCTTTTAGCAGGAATCCGTCGGCTTATCTCAAACCAGGATTATTTAAATAAAATTAATGTTTTTCCAGTCCCTGACAACGATACCGGGACAAATATGGGTTTTACACTTTCATCTATAGAAAAAAGTGTTGAAGAAAACACCGATTCGTATATCAACCGGTTTGCAGATTCTGTCGCTGAGCTATTAATCAATAACGCCCGGGGTAATTCAGGGGTCATACTGGCCCAGTTTTTTACCGGCTTTGCAGATGGTGTAAAAGAGAACCAGCAACTAACGGTAAAAGAATTTTCCCGTGCTCTCCTGATAGCAAAATCATATGCCTATGAAGCATTGCTGGAACCAAAAGAAGGGACTATTCTCACGGTCATGACCGATTGGATTTATACAATTCAGCACGCCAGTGACACCATTCAGGATTTTAAAATAATTTTAGACCAGGGGTTAAAAAACGCCTTGCAATCCCTGGAAAAGACAACGTCTCAATTGAGCGTACTTTCAAAGGCTAAGGTAGTAGATGCGGGTGCACAGGGCTTCATAAATATTCTTGAAGGAATTCAAGATTTTATTCACACAGGGGAAATTCAGGACGTTGATCAAATTGAAATTCCCCAGGTCCAGGTTTTAGATTCCATCCCGTTTAATGAGAAATACCGCTATTGTACTGAATGCCTGATCTCAGGAAAAAATTTAGATCGGAATCTATTAAAATCTCAACTGGCGGAGCTGGGGGATTCCATCGTGGTTGCAGGATCTGCTTCAAAAGTAAAAGTTCACATCCACACCGATTCTCCCAAAAAAATAATGAAAATCTGCCAGCAATCCGGGGTGGTTTCTGATGAAAAAGCCGATGACATGCTTCGGCAGCAATTTGACGCTCACGGTGCCCATCAGGATATTGCCATTGTTGTTGATTCCGGCTGCGATTTGCCGGAAGAACTTCTTAAAAAATATAATATTCATGTAGTCCCGGTACGATTGAATTTCGGTTCGGATCATTACGTTGATAAAATTACAATTTCTTCAACAGATTTTTGGAAAGAACTGGATACGAATCCACACCACCCACAGACTTCACAGCCAACCCCCGGCGATTTTCTGCGGCAATACCAGTTATTGTCCAGCCACTATAAAAAAGCAATATCAATTCACATTCCTGATAAATTAAGCGGTACCTATCAATCCGCCTTAAATGCAGCCAAACAAATCGAATCATTCCCTATTTCCGTAGTTGATTCAAAAAATGCGTCGATTGGAATTGGACTGATTGCTATCCGGGTTGCGGAAGAAGTTGAACGGGGAAAGACTCACAGTGAACTGTTGGAACAAGTGGAACAGGACATTCAAAACACACGGGTGTTTTTAGGATTAACTACCCTTGAGTATGTTGTCCGCGGAGGTAGAGTCCCGGCTTCTAAAAAGAAAATTGCAGACTTACTGCATTTAAACCCAATTCTGTCTTTTACCGATAATGGTATCCAATCCGTAGGTAGAACCTATGGTAAAAAAAATATACTTCAAAAATTTAAGCGGTATGTTGAAAAATCCATTGATTGGGATCAGCTCTGCCGAATAGGCATAGCTCACGCTAATTGTGAATCTATTGCCACCCGCTGGGGTGAAGATTTTGGCGAGAGAATTGGAAAAGAAAATGTCTTTGTTTCCGAGGTCGGGCCTGCCCTTGGAGTTCATTCTGGTCCTGGAGGAATGGTTATTGCCTGTCAAAATTTGAAAGGCGAAGTACATGATTGAACAACTCATCTATTTAATTATACTTCTTTTTTTGAGCTACGTAACGGGGTCAATTCCCGCCAGCATCATTGTGGGCAAAGTGTTCAAGGGGATCGACATCCGGGAACACGGCAGCGGAAATGCCGGAGGAACCAATGTATTTCGTGTACTGGGGTGGAAACCTGCGCTTATCGTTGTTATTTTTGATGTATTTAAAGGCTGGCTGCCAACAGCCATCTATGCGGTACAATATTTTGATCATACTCCTATCCATGATCAGGGTGTGGTTCAAATCCTGTGCGGATTCGCCTCCGTCCTAGGACATACGTACACGATCTTTGCAGGATTCAAAGGGGGCAAAGGTGTGGGAACCTTAGGGGGGATGCTTATAGCGCTATTCCCCATTGCACTTCCTCTATGCCTCCTGGTATTTGCACTTACGTTGATTTTAACAGGATACGTTTCAATCGGGTCCATGCTGGCCTCTGCTTCCCTGCCAGTTTTCCTGTTACTCCTCCCTGTTGTTTCGCCACTATCACCGCCTTCTCTTTCATTACTGGTTTTTTCTCTGTTAGTCCCCTGGTTTATTATTTTCACACATCGGAGCAATATCGGCAGGTTGCGAAACGGTACTGAAAACCGGTTTGAAAAAGCCATGATATTTCACCGGAAAAAAAGTTAGGCTGGCAATAATTTAAAATTTGTGTCCAAAGGCAAAATGAAATGAATTTCCAACAAAGTTACTTCCCCTGAATCCCCAGCCATAATCAAACCGTATAACCTGGAAAATTGCCATTGGAATCCGGATTCCAATACCAATGCCCCAGATTGGTTTCTGAGCCATCATTTCAGACAGTGACATCCCGGTAATGCCACCATCTATAAATCCAACTGCTGAAAGTCCGAATTCCGTACCATATTTTGTTGCAATCCGGGGAATGATCGTTTTTCGCAGTTCAAAAGAAGAACCGAGTGTAAATAGACCAAAGCGATACTTTTGTTCTCCACCAGAATATATTTCTTCAGTGGGAGTGTTCCAACCACGGATAGAATAGGCTCCCCCAATAGATTGATACCAAACTGTATCACGCTCACTTCCAAAGAATTCCCGCCCAAAGAAATTAAAACCGGCTACCACTTTCCTTTTCCCTTTGAAGATGGTTTTAAAAATGCTGTAGGATTGATACCAGAACAGACGGTTGTTTTCCTCTCCCGTCAAATCAATCATGTAATTAAAATCCTGAATAATATAGATGCCTGAGGATGGATCAGAATAAAGATCCCGCGTATCATATTGAATATTTACCTTCGGAGCAATATACTCAAAGTGGTGATTAGAGGAACCGTTGAGCGCCATGAATGATTTTTTCTCCAGTTCAAGTCCGGCCTTTGTCTTGATAGCATAACCAAAATAACGTCCCGTATTTAACTGAAATGAGGATGTTGTAATTTCGTAGGGAAGAAAAAGATGAAACTGTGCACTATTTCCTAAAGCAAAATCAAGCGAGATGTGATCCCCTGCCATCCATGGATCAGAATATTGCAGTCCATAAGCTGTTCTTCCTCCAAATTCACCTCCAAGAGCAAGTGTCTGATTTCTCCCCCGAAAATTATTAATAATCAGCCCACCGCTCACAATCCAGCCCTTTCCCTCTTCATAAAAGGGGATAAGTCCGGGCAAATATCTCCAGGATTCTAAAACAACAAACTGGAGGATTACCGTTCCATTTTCAAGAGGAAGTCCCTGCCAGGATACCATGCTGAAAATACCCAGGTTTTCGATCCGGTTTCTGTCTTCGCCAGCCAATGTTGAATCAAGGAATACATTTTTCTGGTGTTGAATTTCCCGTTGAATTACATACTGTTTTGTTATCTCATTTCCAATTATTTGAATTTCTGAAACTATGAGCTCATTTCCTAAGGTAACTGAAACCAGAAAAAATAGAGGAAGTATCTTTATCTGCAGTAGGTATATTATTACCCCGGCATAAATTGATTGTATAAAATTCAATATTTTATTAATTTTAAATAACCCCTCTTTCCAGCCCGCTCCACCATCCGGTGGATTCAGCGGACAGGCAAAGTGGCTCTATTATACTAACTTTACTGCTAATCATCGTCAGTTTAATACAAATTAATGTATTGAAGATTTCATCATGAGAAATAAATAATTATATCAGTGAATTAATGATCAAAAAAAAGGCCTTCATTGAAGGCCTTTTTCACGAAACGATTAGAAACAGGATTATTTACGTCCTCTGGCCATTCTTGCCCTGGAAACATTCCCGCCCTTGTCAATAAAATAAAGCCAACCAGATTCGCGGGTCACACCTGCTTGTGCGACTTCTTCTGCATTACCGCCGCGGGCCATCTTTGAACGCCAGACGTTGCCATTTTTACCGAGGTAATAAAGATATCCTTTTTCTTTTGAAACTCCTGTTGATTTTACGACTTCAGCCATAATTATTACTCCTTTTAGCTATGGGTTAATGAAAAATTCTTTGATTTTTCCCTTCTCGACGGGGAGTGTACCACAAGATTACTATAATTGTCAAGATTTTTATCGTCGAAGCTCCGACGATAAATTTTTGAGGTATTTTTGTGTAATTAGAGTAATTTTGACCTGTCTTTTTAAACGAATAACAAAAGCATGCCCCGGTAGCTCAGTTGGATAGAGCAACAGCCTTCTAAGCTGTAGGTCATGTGTTCGAATCACATCCGGGGTACTAATTTCAAAAGCCCTCTCTTCCCTCGTGAATGGAGGGTTTTTTCTTGCTTTTAGAAGCAGTATTACTTGTTAAAGAATTAGCCTATTTATAGCTCTAAAGTAGCAAATAGTGCTACCGCTATTTAACCATATTATTTGAATTATCTAACTCTTTTCCGTCTAAACAGCCAAGTACTACCAAGAGTTGGATACATTGCATATCACCACCTATTGCTGTTGTTTAACAGTATTGTTTTTATCTTGAGCCATATGTTCTCCTTACTTTATTTATAAATACCCTTTTTCCGTTCAGTAATAATTTTACTCATTTACACTTGTGATTTTTTCTATTAAACAGGACTCAAGGACTCTAACACCCCTTTTTTCATAAACTATTTATAACGCACACACATAAAAGACTTATATAAAAACACCCCTTTAGAGTCCTAAAGTCCTGCTTCCAAGCCCAAATATTTCTTAATACCTCCAATTTTTTCAGATTTATACCCTAATTGGTTCATTCTTTTTCCAAATGCTTGAATAGATAAGGGCTTACCATCCGAATTATCCTCGTGCCATTCTTTGAATTCTCCATACAATCGTTTAGCGGTAATTGATACATCATATCCGCCAACAACATTTATACAGTCAGCTATGAATTGAGCAATTACACCACTTTCATTCCGATAATCCTCTACTGCCTGTTTTACTTGATAAGGTAAATTAGT
>CAJXJG010000045.1 GCA_913054425.1 uncultured Fidelibacterota bacterium | reverse complement strand
TCGTGGACATCATAGAGAGATTGGAAAGGAAATTATGGTCGTCTTGAAAATATCGGACATAGGCTACATCCAGCTGGGCGACAGCAATCTGCATTGTTAGCAGTAGCACACCATAGCGAAATAAATTTATCATGGCTTAAATCTCCAAACCACTGGACGATGGTCTGAAATTAATTCATCGTAGTTAGAAATATAATCTCCAAGTCGCATTGTTTGCACATCTCCGCTGCCAGCCTCATCAAAAAGGTCGCTGGATATTAAGATATGATCTATAAAGCTGGGATATCCTGGATATGAATCGAAAACATCGGATTCTGCATTTGCCAGGTCCCAGGTCATAAAACTGAAATTTAATGTGTCGTTTAGAAAGATAGTGAAAGAATTTACACTTGGGTTATCCGATATATCATCATTCCAATCTCCCACAACAATCTGGTTCACAACACCTGCCGCTGAAGATTCCAACAGGTAGCTATAGAGCAACTCTGCAGACGCTACACGACGGTTAAAACCATTGTTACAACATTTTAAGTGAAGGTTAATGAGTGTAAAATCGATTGATTTATCCCCTAAAAATGTCATCTCTGTTCGTAATGGCGGGCGAGATGCAAATTCATAAGAATAATCAGAGAAAAGGTTGGTTTGATTTCGAAGGGTAATTGATCCTGATCTGTAAAGAATGGCTAAATTTAAATATTCAGTAACAGTTGAGTATACGATATTATAACCGTCTAATCTTTCTGCTAATTGCATGAATTCAGACTCACTACTAATTTCCTGAAGACAGTAAATATCAGCATTCAAGGTTTTCAATATAATAGCAACCGAGTCAATTGTTTGCTGACCCGCTTTGGGAAAATTCTCTATGTTCCAAGTGACAATTTCAATACCATCCTCCCAATTTAGATCAGGTAGAGAACTGTTGATTGCTGAATAATTAGTCTCATCCTCCGTAGGTACTGCGCATGAAATGAAAACTCCCGTTATAAGAACTGGGAAAAGACTCCTTATCATAGATCTAATCTAGGGGCAATGAGAGCAGAATCGGTCGATGGTCTGAAATCAAATTTTCATATACATCCCAACTACCCATCCATTCATCAATATTGACGGAACGAACGGTGCCGTTTGAATCAAATAACTCAAAAAATCCTTTACCAATCAAAATATGATCTAAAAAACTAGGCCAAGTCGGATAGGATTGTTGGCTAGGATCATCTGCGATCAGCTCTGTCACAAACAAAAAATGTTCTCTATCATCCATAAAAGGGCTAAAAGATTGATAAATCCCCTCATCCTGGATCTGGTCATTCCAATCGCCAACCACAATGATTTTATCCATACCGAGATCCATCCTGTCTCGGAGGAATGAATGGAGCTGTTTCATAGATTGCTGCCGACGATACAATCCATCTCCACAGCATTTTAAGTGCATATTGACAAACGTTATTTCAAT
This sequence comes from uncultured Fidelibacterota bacterium, assembly GCA_913054425.1. Taxonomy (GTDB): domain Bacteria; phylum Fidelibacterota; class Marinisomatia; order Marinisomatales; family UBA8229; genus UBA8229. The sequence goes on along the minus strand of CAJXJG010000045.1, from coordinate 9,463 downwards.
ATCCGTCTGGCCGCAGCGCCAGAGAAAATCCACCAATAACGGTGGCCGGCCCGCAAAAAAATAATCATCAAATGCAAAAGGTTCCTGCTGTCCTAAAAGAGTTAAAATTTCTTTTCGATAAATGATGGCCTGTTCTAAAAATGATGATTGTTGACTTAATACAAAATCATACTCTGGAAGCCAGGACATCATTTCGGCAAACTTTCCGATTTTAATTACCTCCTGGACACCAATAATATCCACATTAAGATCGCGAATAATTTCTGCAACAGCTTTCATTGTTTTTTCACCGTCTATTGGAAAGCGTTCTATGTTCCATGTCATAATATCCAAATCATTTACCTGACCTACCATTGGAATATTGTATTCATCATATGCAGGTGGTTGTTGGTCAGGACAATCCTGTGCAGGAAGAGAACGGATCGTGGAAATAAGTTCGGAATGATTCGATTCGGAAGTGTTTGTTATTGCATCTACCCAGGATTTGATTGAGTCAGCCATTTCAAAATCCGGCCAAATATCATCCTGGAACAGGGTGATCATCATTCCACGATCGGTGGGGAATGTATAACCGGTTATCACTTTCGCACTTAAATCCACATCTAACTTCAAATGTCCAATCCCGGTAAGATTGCCATAGTTTTGGAGCACCAGCGTATGAGTCAGCGGATCTTCCCAAGGCGTATCGTATCCTTTGCTGATCCCGCCGGTAATAATCACATCCACATCCTGTGCAAAATGAGCCAATTCCAGCGCGTTTGTAATGCGGATCTTTGCACCGGTACTAACCCGCTCAACCATTTTTTTATATTCGATTTCACGATCATATGGTAAACCCATGTGCGCTAAAACAAAAACAAGATCGGCACCTTTAGAACGGACTTCAGGAATAATACGATTTAATACATCAAGCGGCGGCTCCACGGACACACCTTCCATATTCTTAGGTAAAGATCCATCTTTCAAATCAGGTGTTATTAAACCAATGAGACCTACATTGAATCCGTCGAATGCCTTAATCGTGTAAGGAAGAACTCCTTCCACACCCTTTAGATTCGCTGCCAAAAATGGAAAAGATGCTTCCTCTTTCAAACGGATAAGATTCTTTTTCCCTTGGTCAAAATCCTTTACCCCTGGAACGAATGCATCGTATTCCATCCAATTCATCCACTGAATCATTTTTGAACCGCCATCTTGAGTTCCTAACGGTGTTCCCTGGAAAAGATTTCCTCCATCTGTCAACAGAACAGATTCATTTCTCTGTTCGGCCTTGGAGCGAACAGATTTAACATAATTGTACGCCCCAGCACCGCCGGTCAAGTCGGGTGCAAATTCTGGATTAATGAATCGGGCAGGAACTTTATGAAGGGCGCCATGTATATCATTGGTAAAAACAAGATGGAGACATGTTGTCTCCGCACGTAAACCCAAAGTAAAAAGTAGGGGCAACATAAAATAATGAAACTGTTTCACCCTTTTCAAAACCATTCCTGTTTCAAAATGAATACATTATACTGGCTTTTACTATCAGGGTTGACTCCTTGACCATTTCCAGATCAGTTGCATCTTGACCTTCTGGGACAAATAAATCGAAATACTGATAATCCAAACCATCAACAGCAGCAGCAATATCCAAGGTCACCCCATGATATGTCCATCCCGTGCCAAAGGTGATAATCGTTCGTTCAAACTCATTCCCTAACGGAGACCCAAGGTACATAAATCCAAACCGGAAAGGAGTTTTGTTTAATATCCATTGCTCCAGACCGATATGGGCAAACCAAGCAGGCTCGTATTGAAAATTAACTGTATCAATTGAACTGGCATTTACAATAACCTGGTCAACCTGAGACCAATCGGAGTAAATAAAATGACCATTTACCTGTGTTTTTATCTTATTTCGCAACCGGGCACTAAAACCAAAACCAATTTCACTGGGCAGCACAATGGAATAATTTGAAACAGTATCTGCCAGTACAAATCCCGGCAGCTGTGTCCGTTCGTGTAAAATGGGTACATATCCATCTGTTGTAAAAGAAACATCAACTTCAGATTTCATTGAAACACCCAAGGTTAAAGATTTTAACGGACTAAAAAGTATTCCATACGAAAAGCGAGATGACTGCCCCACAGAAAAATCATATTGCGTGATGGTGGTAGAATCCGCTGCCAGGGCATCATCTGCCTGCAAGACATGAACGCCTATCTCTTGGGAAAGATCACTCCCAGATAGCGTTTCTACATTTAATCCCAAATGAACTTTTGCAAGCGGTCGTAAAGCAATATTGAAGCTGGTGGATTGGATAAATCCCTTCATACGAAAAATATGATATCCGGCAACTGGGTCACGATTGTAGACACCGGATCCTAAACTGGCGCGAACCTCTTCCTGGTAATCATAACGGAAGTCCCAGGTAGGAGACTGTGAAACGGATAGGGATACGGGCAATTTCAGCCATTTTGTAATATCAGTACCAATACTCCAGGGGACAGAATAAAAAACCGGTCTATTAACTACATATGCGTTTTGTGTTACTACATCATCGAACATATCAATTACAGGAAAGGATCGGGTTTCTCTCGTAGCTCTCGCTTCCAAATCTAAAGAAATGCGAAATAAATAACCGAAATCTCCAAAGGCTGGTTGTAATCGGGTATTATTTATCCCTGTACCACCCATAGCCAAAGAACGTGCATCTACAGGTAGGGAGCCAACTGGCAAAACAGGTGAAAAATAATGTTGAGCGTAAATTGCTGATAAAAACAGGAAAATGGCTGGAAAAAATTTCAAGAATTTTGATTTGTATCGATCTTTAAAATGCATAATCCACCTGTAAACGAATGTCCATCGTATTTCTCTGCCCTGTGATTGTTTTCCAGTTTAAACGCTGATCGGGATACGCGTTTGTCGGGTCACTGGGTTCGAAAGCATAATTGGTAATAGGATTTGCTGTATCCATTGTCCATTTTAGCCGGACTGCCCAGTGTTCATCCAACCTGGAAAAAACGGAGATCCAATATCGCAATGCATCCGACGGACTATCAAAAACCCGAAAATCCGTATCCTCAAAATTCCAGATGAATCCATTGTAAAGGAGAGTTTGGCCCATTATTCTAAATCGCTCATTAAAATTGTGTGTTACCTTAAAACCTATACCCTCGCTTCCTGTTCCGGCACTGCCAACCATGGATGGACTTTCACCACCGGTTTCCAAATCAAGAGTCAAGCGACGACGGCTGGTAAAATCCACCCAGGATCGAATCCAGATCAATTCGAGTTGGTCATATCTTGACAAGCGAATCTGGGATCGCAGAATTGTTTCCTGCGAAAAAAACGCGGAGGGATCCAATGCGTTCATTCCACCCCGTTTTTGCCACTTATGTCGCAGGTGAAACCGTACATTGAATACTGGACGGTACTGGGCACGAACAACCGTCCGGTAATAACGAGCCTGATCTGCAACCCGAGTCCATGTATCAAAATCGGCTGTTAATACCAAAGCTCGATGCGCCTGATATCGGCTGAATACATAAAATCCCCGTTCGGATTGGGGTTGCGCCTGTCCGGAATAAAGGAAACCGTAAATTGGATCTTCCAAGTAGAACGTGTCTTCAAAAATACTGCCTTTGTATCTTTGGTAATTAGAAAAAGACCGCTGGTACGGATTATCAAATTCAAGGTCATAATCGCGATAAACCATTAACAAATTTAAACTGTTGAATTGTACATATGCACTCATGACCCACGCTCGCGGATCGGTGACATCAACCGACAGATCACCATTCTTATCCAGGACACCATATTCACCCTGTAAGGCAATGTTGCGGATCACGGTAGAAAATTCAAGACCAGCAACTCGACGAAAAGACCTAGCTTTATCCCAGAAAGAGGATTCACCGGAAGATGAATACATGGCAGCAATTTCCGTATCTGCCGTATTCCCTATGGATGTAAGAAACTTCCCTTCATTGGCATCAGCGATAACAGTTGTGGCAATATCCGGCCTTAGAGGCCTGTCATATAAACTTTCATAGGTTGACAGACCAATGAAAGTTCCAGGTTTTAAAATAAACCGGGCATTGCCACCATACGTCATTTCCTCTACCGTATTCAGCATGGGCATTGCCAAGAGACCATTAAACCCCTGATCAGTTCGCGGATACAATGCGATCAATGTCGCCATAGAACTGTCAGCAACATTTAAAATGGCATCTCGATTATGACGAGAAATAAAGCCCATGAACTGTATAGATTTTGTCCCGGTTTGAAATGCTAAGCCACGCAACGCAAATTCTCTCGTTTGAGAAATATCCGGGAATACACCATGGACACGTCGACTCCAGCTATAGCCTGAGCGTCGAGGAGAGAAAAAATCTGTGTTTTCAAACACCACACCTTGCCCAATGGTAGCAGAAAAATTGCCAAGAATGATGCGTTCAAAATTCAAACCTGCAAACTTAAGATTTCGGTAAGTGACAGACCATTTCCCATCCATATTTTCTTCCCCAAGTTGGCGATGGGCTGCCAGGGATATTTTCCAATGTGGTCCAAAACTGGTTACCAGTTTATAGTGCCGGGCTCCAGGATGATTGCTTAAAGGTGTTGTGGTACCTACCTCTTCATCAAATGACGTAGTGGAAGGCAGTGTTTTATAGGTCAAGTTATACCAAATATGAGTTTGATCTTTCTTTTTACCATCTTCATAGGTAAAAAAGTCCACCATATTTTTGTAGCCCCAGTAACTTAAGCCGATCGCTCCACGAAGCGCCTTGGGATAGGTTATGGCTCCTTCCTGGATCCGCTGCAGCACCGCTACGGCGTCCACCGGACTTACGTTCTGTAAAACCATCAAATCATTCCAGGTAGCAGAATTAATATTCTTCGGTTCCGCCAAACGATCCAGCCATAACTCCACCAAACCTTCATTCGCACCTTCTTCCGAAGTCCAGTCCTCAACTTTCCGATAACGGTCATCAAGACGAGATACAGTTTCTTCTTGTCGAGGTTTTACCAGGGATACAAGGGGACGAAGCTCTTTTAGGGTTTCAGCGGAAAAACCAGGAATGTCCATCAGATCATAAAAACTGTATACAGGACCTTGGAAAAAAACAAATTCATAAAGTGCGCTGACCTGGCTATCTGTTAGAGGAAGTGTCCTCAAGTCCTCAAGAGATGCTGTATTGACGGGTACTTTTTGTGCTAAAGCAATTGAAAATACCAGAACCGATATTCGTATTACAGCCACTGAATCTCCAAGGATAGCTGTTGAGTTAAGGGGAGAATAGGATGAGTTAAAAAGCCGTAATCGATATGTAATATTTCCCATTTTAGGCTGAAGCCTGCGCCAAACCGGTTGGGATTGCTTTGTACACCGGCTCGCAAATGCAAGCTTGATAATATTTCATAATCCATGCCTGCGTGAATCTGTGTAGGATATTCCATAGATCGGGATAGAGCAGCAGTTGTCCATACCAGGTCGTAGGGTGAATATGCCATACCAATTTGTATTCGTCTGGGCAGATCCACTGCAGCATTTGCTTCCCCCAATTGCGGGTGGTTAATATTTGTTACTTTTGCGCCAAAGCGAATTCGCTCCCGCAATGATGCCAAAAGGCCTGCATCCAAACCCACTGCCTGATGAGATCCCAAGTCTCGTCCATCGGAGCCATCCCCTGATGGGCCTGCTGATTGACCATAATCCACCATCTGCAGTCGAATGCCATATCCAAAAAACAGGGTGCTGTTGCGGTCAGCCTGCAAGGTGATGCCTTGATAAAATCCTGTAGCAGTTTCATGCGCTAAAGATCGACTTTTATAATCCGTTGAAAAATCTTCAACAGAAATACCAATTGTTCCCACAAATGGTAAACCGATTTGAAAGCCGGCAAGTGTATGTTTGAAATAGGATAATCCATATAAGGATTCACTTCCTAATACGACTGAATTTCTTTCCTGACCGGCCAAACCCGCCGGGTTATTGAATATGGCCCACGCACCGCCCTGACAGGCCACATCGCTTCCGGCCATTCCCAAAGATGATGCACCATAGTACAAATGCTCTGATGTCACCTGAGCAAAACTAACGGATAGCACCAATATTAATAAAATGACTTTGGCTCTAATCATATAGTCAATCCCTATAAACACCAATCACCACGGGAGCCATATCCTGGTAATGTTTGCCGGTAATCGCATCCGTAACATCCAGATGTATCAGATATGTTCCGGGAGCAACAAGACGATACAGATTGTCGCGACCATCCCAGGTGTCTTCCTTATAAAACGAAATACCTCGGTATTCATCATAAAGTGTGGATGTTAATCTTCCTGCCATATCAAACACTCTCAATTTTATCCGGGCATTAGCCGGGAAACTGTAAGAATATGCAATCACTTCCCCCAATTGCGGCACGAATGGGAATGGCGCCACGGTTAATTCCGCAGAGAAGTCACCGGTTTGCCCTTCTAGTTTTTCCTGAATATCATCAGGATAGGCTGGCTGAATCTGACCTACACCACTGTATTCTCCGGCTATGCCGGCGACCTGAATCAATTCCCCAACCTGCAGGAGAGAATCCAATTCGAGATTAATAAGTTCAAAGTTGTCATTGTATAAAATATTGGTGGAGTTCCAGATGCGAACCGTGGTGACATCGCCCGACGCATCCTGCAAGCTAAGATTCGCTCCTGCGTTTGTTCCTGATGGATCTGATCTGGCAATGATTTTTCCCCAGAGTTTCACGAACGTATACATATAAGCTAATGAATTGAATTCACTGATAGAAAGATCAACTACAGGAATGTGAGCATTCTCTTTTAAAACGGTGATGCTGCTGTAAATCAATTCCGGTTTCCCATCAAATTCATCTACCTCTGCCACAACCAAGACTGAATCACCGCGGTGAAAAGACGTATCGAGTGCAGAATTGTAAAGAATAATTCCTCTTTCAGATTCATCTTGTAAAAAGGCTTCTGTAAAAGTAGTGCGGAGTTTGCCTGCGGACACAGTTACAACGCCATCTATCTCGATTTGCTCACCCACATAATCACTTAAATTGTTCAGTAAATCTGCAATAGAAAGATCTTCAGGTGGTAAATTAATTGACACGACAAATAAGTTGCTTGATTCTGATAATCCTGTAATATCAACTGCAGTAACAGAATAAACTAATGATCCTGTCAGGCCAAAAGGGCCTACATTAACACTAAATTGATCACTGGCCCCCTGCACCATGGTATGGGTTGTTGTATCACTTTGAAAAATTGTAATTAATTGAACGGATGTTAGACCTTCGTCATCAGTAACGGTTGCAGTGAAAGTAAGTATATCTTCCGTTGTGGGAGATTCGGGAGAAACAGTCACAGCGGAAATTTCCGGTTTTGAGGAAACAAGCGCATAAACACCCCAAGTTTCATTAAAAGGTTCACTGGTTTCATCATGACCCGTAATTCCGTTACCTCCACTTTGGATCTCATTGCCTTCTTCACTTATTCTGACCAGTTTCTCATCCGTATTATGAATTGGAAGAAAGGCCTGACTGGCTGCAGGCGTGTCTGATTGGTAGCCATCAATACCTGTTTTATCAATAGCATAAGAATTATCACCCCAGAGCAAATAATCTACATCCTTTACAGTTGTTGAACTCCCATCCCAATAAAAAATAATCAAGGTTTCATTCGCATTACCCAGTTTTGGCGCAGCACTGCTCCCCTTTGTATTTTCACCATCGACAGCATCAAGCATATCATCATTCAGGGTAAGGTCCGCATTTTCACCAAATTCGCTTGCGTATTTAGAGCTATCACGTAGCGAAACAATGATGAATGACCCTGCCGATATGGTATATCCAGATGGAAACCGGCAAATAAAATCTGAACTGGAACCGCTCCAATAATCCGTTCCGGAAGGCAATTGGTAATAGAACTCTCCATTACCGATATCAGTTCCATCGGTCAAATAATAATTGGATAGGTCTATATCACTATCGGTTGGGTTTGTTATTTTAACATATTCTGCGTTACTAGGCGTGATGGCAAGCTCAGAAAACACCAGATGATCAAGTTCAGCAATGAGAACCAATGGGCTTAGCCATAGGAGCCTTTTAAAAAAATTCATCGGGTTCCCTTACTCTGTAATCTCACTTAAAGCGATGCTTACTTGAGCAACATTACTTTTTGAACTGCCTGGTTTTGGCCATCTTGCAGCCGAATAAAATAAAGTCCCGATGGCAGGGAAGATGCATTCCATACCATCCTGTGGTTACCAGCTGATAAATTGGCATTTTTCAATTCGTCCACAACTTTACCATTGATGTCATAAACATCGAGATGAATTTCCCCATCAAACTGCAATGAAAAGTTTATCGTAGCCCTTGGGTTAAAAGGATTTGGATAAATAGGGAACAATGAAAATTCATTTGGAATTGCAACTGGCCCAGAAATTCCAAGTGTTGCGATATCTTCTTCATACCCAACCAGTAATTGATATTCTGTGCTGTACTGACTCCCGACACCTGTAAAACTCCATTCTGTACCAACCTGGTACTGAGCAGTTGAAATCCCTGTGGTATTCCAGATCTGCACATAAGTTACATTGTCAATAGTCAATTTCGTAGCAGCTCCATTTGAAACTGATTCGTTCGCTGTGACTTCCCCTTCAAACATAGTAAGTGTTCCTTCAAATTCTGAAGAATTAGCGCCTGCCGGTGTAGTAACAATGGCAGCAGGCAAACTATTTCCTGTGGAAAGTGTCTCAAAATCAAAATTGGTAACTTCCACTGTTGTAAAATATTGATCCACATAGCCAACAAGGTGCAACTCATCTCCCCTGGTGATTCCTTCAATTAAATCATAATCAAACAGATTTAGTCCACGGCCGGATTCATCCTGGATATATGCGCGTGTATTATCATCATCTAAAACACCAGAACCAATTGTAACTATACCCTGAATAGTAACAATCTGTCCTACTACAACATTCGCATGGATCTCCTGGATCTCAGTTGGTGTTGTGCTGGCTACAAGTTGATCCTGGACAGTGGATTCGCCTTCATTCCCAGAATCATCCACAGCAACAACTTTAAATTGCAGTAACGTATTTCCAGGTTGTGGAGCAATAATTCCCATCCAACTATTTCCAGAATCCAGCCACATTTCAGCCTGGTTTAAAAGTGATCCGTCTGTTCCATAATAAATATTTGCAATCTCAATATTTCCAGAGACAGGAGTCAAATTTGCCGTGATCTCGATTTCTGTATTCTCTGCGATAAAATCCGGGCTGACATTGGTAATTGCAACCGAAGGAGCATTGATATTCTGACTATGAATCCCCAAGTTATCCCAGTTATTCTGATCATAAACTATCCATTCTGAATCGCTCTCATTCGTCCCTGCGGATAATGCCCAGTCTCCTTCATTCCCCTGAGAGACACTACCCTTTCTTACTAATGTATGATCTTTAGT
>CAJXJG010000044.1 GCA_913054425.1 uncultured Fidelibacterota bacterium | reverse complement strand
ATTCTTATGTGAAGTAAAATAAATCCATTCATCAGCCATGGGATTCCCTGCAGTGTCTGCCAATGTTCCTTCCACATGGGTAATGACTGCGCCGCCCACCACATCCTCACCAACAGCAATATCGTATGACAAATGATAGGCAGATATAGTGACAGTATAATCAGCATTTATTTGTACTGTCACTGTGTTTGTTATTGTATTGCCTGCGGATGGATGTGTATATGAAGCTTGGACTGTTGCCAGACCGGCATCTCCCAAATGTCCCTGATCTTCGAAAACCAAAGTAATATTCCCTGAGGTATCCGTGGTAGCATTAGACTCAATTAATCCTTTGTCGGCTGAAAAATCAACAGTCACACCCGTCACGCCATCATTCAAAAGATTTTTTAACTGAAGAGAAATTGCAGAAGTAGTTTGTCCATTATCAAGACTGATTGTATTAGGGTTGGCATCCAGACTAAGTGAATAGGGCCAAATATCATCAAGGGACGCATAGACATTAAATTGAACCTGACCCAGTGATTTATCCCCGACTGTTTTGGCTTCTATAGTCACACCTTCATAGGTATTAGTTAGAGTATCATCAACAGCACCTGGATCACCTCCATCATAATAAAAAATAGTTGAAATTACGCCCTCATTATTAGTCAGAGCGGAATCATTGCTGAAGGTTCCATAGGGAACATAATTTTTATTGGAAGCAAAATAGATCCATTCACCAGCGACAGGATTCCCTGCGCCATCTGTCAATCTTCCTTCTATCTGAGTGACAACCGCATCGCCAACAAGATCTTCGCCTACAACAACTCCGCTTGACGAATGATAGGTAGACATTGTAAAATTGTAATCAACATCTATTTGTACTGTCACTGTGCTTATTAGCGTGTAATCTCCAGATGGATGAGTATAGGCAGCCTGGATGGTTGCCAACCCAGCATCTTCCTCCTGGCCTTGGTCAGTAAAAACCAAATCTATGTTCCCGGTATGGTTTGTGGTATCATTCGGTTCTATGAATCCTTTGTCGGATGAAAAGTCAACATTTACACCCTTCACTCCATTATTCAAACGATTTCTTAACTGCAGGGAAATTGCAGAAGTAGTTTGTCCATTATCAAGACTGATTTCGCCAGGATTAGCATTCATAATGAGTGTATAGGGCCAGACATCATTAAGGGACGAATAGACATTAAATTGCGCGGTTGCTTTTATGGATTCATTGTATCTGGCAGTAACTGTTACCCCATCGAATTCCGCGGTACCTGGGATATCTACAGCACCGGAATCTCCCCCGTCCTCATAATAGACTTCCACAATACCATCCTCATTTGTCTCAACTGAATTTATATCGAAAGACCCATAAGTTGAAGACAAGCGTTTTGCTGAAAAGGAAATGAGTTTACCCGAAACCGGCTTGCTGGTTTCATCCTGAAGTTTAAATTGCAAATGAGTCTTGATTCCTGGGTGATCAACCACATCCTCACCCACAATCACCGAGTTAAGAACTGGGTTCGCGGAAATCAGACTCAGTATGTAGTTATCATCTTCCGTATCTTCAGGTTCCCGGTCATCGCAACTGAGTTGTGGAAGTAGTGTAACAACAATTATTACATTGATTAATTTCCATAAATATTTCATAACAAACTCCTATTTATCATCCTCTTTCAGCATGATTGTTTTCTCAAGCTTTATCATAGCTTCATTTTTTGGAATCCCGCTAATATTATCTTTTAATACAGAGGGTGTAATCTGGATAATTAAGTCAGTTTTTCTGTCCACCAAATCTATGCTGGTAAACAACTTTTTACCTATCCATGGAATTTTATGAAGGAGGGGTAATTTATATATCGTATTTTTACGGTCTTTACTGATCAGTCCACCGATAATTATAGATTCTCCATCTTTTACGCGGATGGTTGTGGTGGAGGAACGGCTTTTTACCCGGGGAATATTTCGGTCAGGACCTATAAATTCAAAAATAGAAGCAACTTCCGTTTCCACCTTTACGGTAATATCGCCATCCATGTTAACTGAGGGCAGGACTGTTAGTTTAATTCCCACTTCCTCGCGCTGAACCTGTACCTGTCCGCCTACTCCTCCTGAACTCAAAATATATGGAACGATATCCACCATTTTTATAGTAGCCTCCCGTCCATTAAGTGTGACTAATTTTGAATCTGCCAGAATATCCGCTTTATTGTCTTTGATGAGAAAATCAAGAGTAATATCAAAAGCTGTCATCTGACGGCTGAACATTCCTGGGATCAAATTGCCCTCATTTAAGCGATTAAAGGGTGCTGTAGCTGGCAGCGAACCAAGAGTACCATCAGCGGGTACGACACTCCCCGCTCCGGCGCTGGACGGTTCTGCATTTTCAGCCAGGATATTTGTATATTTAGCTAATCTTGACCAATCAATACCCAGTTTTTTATCCATATCCAGGGCAACTTCTATGAGACGTGTTTCCAATAAAACCTGAATTGCAGGAACATCTATTAGGCTAATTACTTCTTTAATTTCAGCAATTTTCCTTGGTGAGGTATTTATCAGCAATTTGTTTCCGGAGACATCAACCTGGATCTGCTTTGAAAGATCACTCAAGAGTTCCTTCACTTCCTGTGCATCTGAGTATTTTAGTTCAATTACATGGGGTGTAATACCAACTTCCTTGTCCAGCTTTTTAGGGTCTGCGATCAGGAAGGAATTCCCTACAATTTCATACCCAAGACCCACAGCTCTTACAATCAGGTTAATTGCCTGTTCTATAGGCACTTCATCAAGGTGGATTGAAATTTTGTCCTGAGTATTTACACTTGGGTCAGTCACAATATTATATCCGCTTTCCTTCGCAAGTACTGCCAGTATACCGGGTAAATACGCATCCTCGGCATGGATGGTTACCAGAAAAGGTGGTGCTTCAACTTTCGCCGAGGTTGTGTCGGTTTCTTTTCCTTCAAGAATCGAGAAAAATATTAAAGTACTCGTTAATGTAATGCAGGTAATAAAATGTTTCTTCATTCTTTTATCGATGTTGTTATTGATTCGTCAAAAGTTGCTGTTAACATTTGAATGTATTTTTCCTGATTATCCTTCAACAGGATTATCCCATCCCTTTTAATGCTGGTAATTTCCCCTCCTGCAATAGAATCCCCTTCAACAAAAGTGAAATTTTTTCCTCTATACAGGATTCCAACATAACGGTTTTTTCCATTTGTTATTATATGGGTTATTTGCACTTGGGACGTTCTTCGATTGGTTATTCTTCTTCCACCTGCATTTGTTAAAAAAATAACGTTTGTCAGCCGCATGGGATCCTTCTCCATAGTAAATTCATATTGCAACCGATTTTTCAAGCGGTGTTCAAGAAAATTAATAATGTTTTCTAACTCTTCATCTGTACCAATGCTGATGTTTTCTGCTCTTTCGACTGCTTTCTGCCATTTATCGGCTACAGGAAAGAGTTTAATACCTGCCAAAACTATTGATAAAAATGTCAGCAATGATAAAATAACCCAAATGGTTTGTTGACGATTATTCATGATAAAAGTTTAACTTTAGATTTTATTAACGTTAAGGTGGAAATTTTCAATTTAACTTCCTGTACCAATAAATCCTCTTCTTTAACCGTACTTTTTATGCGTTCGATTCCATTATTTATTGAAAATTCATCCACCGTAATTAATCTGGGTGAGCGTTCCATTTCAGCCAGAAAATTTCCCAGATTCTCATAAGTGCATTTTATAGTTAATTCATAAGGTGCTACATAATAATTTTCCTTTTTGTCCCTGCCTCTTGGTCTAATTTTGAGTAAAGCAATATTGTTCTTATTCATCAAATTGGTTATTTCCTTGAGAAAAGGAAGAGAGGCATCTTCTGCCAGGGAGTCTTCCAGGGAGAGAGCCAGGTTTCTGGAAAAGAGAGTATAAACCTGATCCAGTTTTTCTGCCAGAATTTTAGCGCTTATAAATTGTTCATTCAATTCAATCTGTTTCAGCTCCAGTTCTTTCAGTTGGGTTGGTTTAGATCCGATGGAAAAATTTAAACTCAACCAAAACGAAATTGTCAACAGGGCTGATAAAAATAGGAACAAACTGTTACGATTCATTTTGAAAGCTTTCATTATTAGAATTATTATTTACAATGTTGGATAGACTCTTCGCTGAGTTTTTAATTTGTTTGGAAATATGTGGGACAGATTTTAATGAGGCTTCAATTTCAAAGGATACTATTTCTTGGCTGCGGACTTTCAGTAATTCATGGTGTTTCAGTTTCAGGCGAACAAAGTTTCTGGAAAAATCCAGGTCCGAATTCAAGGTGTGAATGAAATTCTCTATCTGCTCAAATTCCTTCTTTCCCTTGTATGTAGAAGCAATCCCCTGGATTAAGAGTTTATTATTTTTGAATTTTAATCCTGTGAGAGACATGTCGATGAAGGTCATATTACCCAGTCGCTGGAGACATTCGGCCCACATGAAACGATTATTTTCCAGTTCTGCCAGCATCAATATATCCTGCTTGGAAAGATTTTTCCCTTTTTCCAGCAATTGGCTGATTTCATTTCTTATCTGAGTAATTTCCTTTTCCTTGCGATGGAGCAGTTTGTCATAATTAATTCCCATATACCAGACCAGAGTATTTCCTCCAAAAAGAAGTAATACGAGGACAGTCAATATAGACCAACGCAGGTTTTCACGGAATCGGGCAGATCTAGATTGATCCGACTCTACCTGATTCAAATTGATGAGAATAAAATTTTGTTTCATGCTTCAAACCCTTTCCGTACTGCCAGACCTGTAGCTACAGTATATTGAGAAGGGTCTTCAATCGAGCTATTATCCTTCATTTCCATGTTGGCGAAGGGGTTCATGGCCTGAGATTTTATTTGAAGTTTTTCTTCCATGTACTCCTTTAAACCATTAATACTTCCTCCGCCTCCACTCAGAAATAAGGCAGAGAAAAAACTTTGTTTGGAATTCTTTGTATAAAAGCGCAATGTTCTCCGTACATCCTCTAGAAAAATATCAAGGGATGAGCGTTCTGTTACTGCAATCAGACTGGAATCTTCTGCTGGTTCAACTTCCAGTGCAGCAATTCCTTCATTCCGTAAATAATCCTGTGCTTCTAAATAGGTTATGGATCTTTTTTTTGCAAGGTCCTTAACGAGATCATGCGTCCCCCTGGGAATATCCCGGGTAAAAAACAAGTCCTGTTCTCCCCAGACAACCAGGGAGGTTGAGACTGCACCTATGTCCAGCAAAATGACAGCTCCTTCTTCTGAAAATTGGTGGCTTTGTAAATATGCATTCATAATCGCAATGGGCTCAGAATCAATAATTTCCGCTTTTAATCCGACCTCCTTTAGTAATTTCTGATGACTGGTTCTCACCCCGTTGGTACAGGCAACCAGAACCACGTCTATTTTATCAGCCTCAAACCTATTTGGACCCAGTATTTGGTAGTCAATCACTGCATCGGTGCCATCCATTGGCATATGTTTTCTTGCTTCAAACATCATGGATGTTTTCAATTCATCAGTTGACATATCCATAGTGGTAATTTGTTTGATAGAAATATTAGAACCACTAATACCAGTTGTCAGATTTCGAAGGTGTTTTGGTTTTAAATTCATCCGATTGATTAATTCTTTTACCGCCATTACAATTAAGGGAGTATCAATATTTTCCGGATCGAAGGATTTGTTTTTCTCGGGGATTAATTTACTGTCAACATTCAACAGTTTTAATCCCTCTCTTGTTTTTTCCACTACGACCATTTTTACATACTGGCGACCAATGTCCAACCCGATTTGCATATTTTATTTTCTAACTCCCCGGTTGATTTCCATAGGATTTTATTTTTAACACAATCATACCGCTGATAGTACTTTGGTCTGGATAATAAGGTGGAGGATTGTCCAATAAATTGTAGTCATAGTGATAGTTTTTATCATATCCAATATCATCTGAAGTATACGGGCCGGGGACATTCCTCATCATGTACCCTCTTTCCTGCTGAACAATGGACCCCCATAGGTTTACAAATCCTCGATAATCAGTATTGCCTGTATAATTACCTGGTAAGTTATCATCCCTGACAGGATTCCGATGCCCACCCCTGCCATCACCTAAAGAATTCTGAGGGTCGTTATTATTTGGAATTGCACACGACGGACATTGACCTGATTGAACAGAATTCTGCCAATAATGGCTGATAAAAGCGCCCTGTAGTGCCATTAAGGCGCCGTTAATAACTATATGGCGACTGTTCGGGTTGGTATTACCTCGATTCCGTGCTCCATTCGGTGTGGTATTCGCAATTATGATATTGCCCCCCGCTACCAATCCCAACACATTATCTGTTCCGCCATCATCGGGATGAATGACTTCTCCGCTTGCATAGGAATCTTCATACCTGATATCATCAATGAGCCAGATATTTCCCCAAATCTGATCAACAATGTCTGGATCATCATGGCGGCGGTATTCGATTGCATCATCTGTCACTACAGTATAGGCTCCCTTAACAGTTCCGTGTACCAGGACCTGGCCCTTTTTAATATAGATAACCTCAGGTCCAGAGTAGGGAAAGTAAGTCCGTTGGAACAGTACAAAGGATTTATCGTTTTCATCAAATACCTCATTTCCGTTGAAATCCTCATAACATGCATCGCTAAGATAACGGTCATCACCGCACAGCCAATAACGAAAATCAAAATGTTGAAAACCATCTGCCTGGCACATTGGAACAGGACCAAACAATGGTTGTTCTGGATGATTATGAAAATATTGAAATTCATTAAAGGGGACATCAACATTTGGGGAAGGAGAACTCTCTTGGCGGGATAGAGTGACAGGTTCATCGCTTGAGAATCCGGTATCAGTTGGACCGTCATAAGTTATAGGTAAAAAAGTATTTATCGGTACTATCCATACTGGGGGGAAAGCACTAGGAGGGATGGGGCTTTGGATTGTAAATAAAACTATCTTATCTCCATTTTCTGATTCAATAGTTACCTCGTCACCTGATTCAAACATATTCATTGCCGAGGTATTATCATTACCGTTAATATCACTAGAACTCACCAGTAATGAAACCGCATTATTGTAATCCTCTCCAGGATCATAGGCATCATTTCCATTCTCATTAACCAGTCGTAAAGAATTTACCTCAACAGGCGGGAATCCAGCGTCGGTACTATCATAGTAAAATCCTATATTTGCATCGGCATTAACTACCGGCGGAAGCAGATACCACCACTGGGCAGCCCAAAATCCACCTGATTCATCAAATTCAATCTCGGTCATTATGAGAGTGTCTTTCTGGGCAGGGGAAAAAGTAATCATGTCGTCAGCTGTGAATACTCTGGTGGAATTTGCTCTCAAAATACCGATAGAATTATCCGGTGGGAAAATAATTGTTTCAACAGTATCAATGATTGAGACACCGTCTTCATCCACCATATCATCCAGACATGAGGTGTCTCCTTCGTAGGAGATGGGTTCAGTGACAGTAAATGTTCCGGTGAATTCAGGACATCCAAATTCACTAAAAGTAACCGTAGGGCTATTGGTATGGACACGCCCCTCCAGCACATCAGACTCTCCGAAACTCACAAAGGCCGATGGATTTGGGCCAAAAGGAGCTTCATCATTGGTAAAATACATGAATTCCTCAAAGCCGGAAGGAACCATTGACATAAAAACAGTTTTTTGTACGGTTACCGTCGATCCAACAGTAGAGGAATAATTCACCTCACCCGTGCTTTTTGCTACAAACTCCTTGCGGGTCGAACCTTCAATCAATTGGGTATAACAGGAAATATTTTTATAAATACCAAGCGGATTTCCATCCGGATCTTCTCCAAATTCAATTCCTTGCGTACCTACAAGGGTTGTATCATTGGTAGAAAGGAAAGGTAAATAATCTACCGCTTCCCGGTTTAACCCTGCTTCAGCAACATATTGAGCCCGAAGTTCGGCAAACCGATATTTTTCCATTGAGGCTATCGTAGAGCTTTGCTTCAAATAGGCAACTATTAAAAACATGCTTAAAAACGTAAACAGAATTGCCAGGGGCGCTACGGAGCCGTTATTACTTAGAGAAATTTTCTTCAATTGAAATCACTTATATAATTATTTGCTATGAATACAGCCCTGCTAAAATTAAACTGTTCAGTAGTGGTTACTCCGCTGGTATAAACACTGCTTTCCAATCCTAGTACCAAATCTATATTGATCATGGCATTCTTAAATTTAGTTAGAGACGGCCGGTTTTCAATTGCCTGTTGAGTTTGAAAATTTATGAGCGAAACTCTGTGCTGGTTATTGTCTCTAAAGCGTCCTATTTTTGGCAGATGTAGTGTCCCGTCTATGAGCGGTTCATTATTCAGTAAAATTCCGTTTTCCAAACTAGCACGAATAATTTCCGATGGAATTGCCTTACTTGCGTCATCCCACAATTTAATTCGTGCAAACCCATTGAAAACATCAAAGTCAACTTTCTGGGCATGACTAATCCTTTCATTCAGTTCCCGAATGACAGTATTGCCGTAATGACGGATTTCCTGGCGTACAAAATCGGTGCTGTAATGGAGAAATGTAGTGCGCATAGTCATGGTCAATCCTAATCCAATAATCCCAATGACAACGATTGTTGCACTCATCTCCACGAATGTGAAGCCATTTGATTTTACGGACTTTCTCATAGATTGTAGGATGCCATTACAGTTTCTAAGATTCGTTCATGAACTATATTAGAATCGTTATCCTGAAGAAAAAAGTCTTGCCAACGTATCCAGACTTTAATTTTATAGGCATCGTACACGGGACTATTGTATTTGGAATTCTGTTTTTCAAAATCATAATAGAGCGTGGCAGGGACTTTAAAATCCGAACTGCTGTTTCCCACAAGGTAAATCTGCTTGCCGAGATGATCTCCGGCTTTTTCAACAATACTCAGCTTACCATCAGCTATCCGGCCTTGCCAGTATTCTATGTAGTTGGTTAGTTCTTCCGTAGCCCGTTCTCGAAGTTCCAACGACCTCAGCATCCCACGGGAATGCACGGTACCATGCATTATACCCAATGCTGTGATAGATATGATCACCACGGCGACCATCACTTCGATGAAAGTAAAACCTGAAGCAAGGCTTGGTTTGTAATTATAAATATCTTCTTTCGGCTTTGATCCTCTGTTCAATTTCCCGAGTTTCAAAATAAGTTTTTTTTACAAAGAAATAAATACGTTTACCAGATTACAGCACATTAGATTGAAATAGTTTAGGATTATCAGCAATGCCTTGGGCTACAGATCGTTCAACCAGGCCTTGTGAAACCAAGCGCTGGAGGTCCTGGTCCAGTGCCTGCATTCCTTCAGTCCCACCGGCTTGAATCAAAGAAGGGATTTGGAAAATCCGGTCTTCACGGATCAGATTTCGTACCGCGGTGGAGGAGATTAGCACCTCACAAGCCGGGATACGGCCTTTTCCATCTTTTCTGGGAAGTAGTTTCTGGGAAATAACCGCTTCCAGGCTTTCAGACATCATCGCTCTAATTTGAGTTTTCTGTCCTTCGGGATACATATCAATGATACGATCAATTGCCTTTACGGCGCTTCCTGTATGTAAGGTGGACATAACTAAATGTCCTGTTTCTGATGCCGTGAGAGCGAGGGAAATTGTGTCCAGGTCCCGCATTTCCCCTACTAAAATTACATCTGGATCTTCTCTCAAGGCAGCTCGCAGGGCATTAGAAAAACTATGGGTATTCGTCCCCAACTCCCTTTGGTTTATTAGACTTTCTTTAGAGGAATGAAAATACTCTACTGGGTCTTCTATCGTGATTATGTGGCAGGAGCGATTTTCATTAATATGGTTAACCATAGTTGCCAGCGTAGTGCTTTTTCCTGAGCCTGTAGGTCCTGTCAATAAAATGAGCCCATGATCTATAAGAGTTAATTCTTTTAACACTGGCGGAATGCCCAATTCTTCAAAACTGCGGATCACCTCAGGAATTGTTCTAAAAACACCAGCTATACCATTCAGCTGGTTAAAAAAATTAACCCGAAAGCGTCCTTTGTTATCCAGTTTGGTTGAAAAGTCAATTTCTTTTTCCTGCTCGAACTTTTTAATTTGTTCTGCATTCATAACCTGGGGAAGAATAGATATCATTGAATCCCGGGTTAATTTATCCAGGTTGAGAGGTTTTATACTTCCATCAATTCGGACCATCGGTTTGGATCCCACACTTAGGTGTAAGTCAGAAGCACCGCTCTCGAGAGCGTAATTCAATAATTCGTTGATATCCACAGTGGAATTTATTTATTCTTCTCCTGGTGTTCCGTAACCTGTATATTTTCCTAATTCCCGATTGTACTGGATGACTTTACCTGCACCACCAGCCATTTCCTCCGTGCTGGTAGCAGTTATCAATTCCGGTAACTGTAATTCAAACTGCCATTTAAGTTTGGTGGAACGTTCCAGGTCCAATAGCCCTTCACGTTCAATATCATCCACCGAAGACGGCCATTCGCCATTGGTTTGATAGAACATTACCGATGCATTTCCGATACTGCTGATAACGGATTTTGCTTCTGAGGCACGGGCGCTTTCAACGTAATCAATGTAAATTGGCACCGCGAAAGCTGCGAGAATAGCGATAATTACCACGACTACCATAATTTCGATCATGGTAAAACCATTCTGTTTTTTATCTTGCTTCTGCATATATGATTTTCCTTCCAATTTGGTTATTCCTTCCAATTAAGTTGATAAATAATCTTTAGCCAATAAAGTTAATAAGAATTATCAACTCCTATTCATTTTTTTTAAAAAACTATTTAGTATAAACGGATAAAGAGTGAAGTTTACTTATTATTCAATTCCCGGAAAAATGTTAAAGAACCAAATTATTTAGATTGTATGTTTTCAATGGGAAAAGACCTTTTCACAGAGGGTTGTTTTGTAGTAAAAGAAATAAAGAGTCCTCCCCACAAAAATAAGAAACAAAATATTAAGTTAGATCATCATTCCAACCAATAAAAATTAGGTTTCAATTTTCAAACATTAAACCTGATTTCAATCACCTCATTGGGTT
>CAJXJG010000043.1 GCA_913054425.1 uncultured Fidelibacterota bacterium | reverse complement strand
TATTATTATGTATACTTTAAATAAAAATAATACATTTTGTTCTGTTTACTTACATAAGTTTTTAGAAGAATCTTTCCATTTTTTTGAGGATGAAAACGGAATCCTCTGGTTCCCTCCTGGACCAAGCTCCACTGATGGTTTTAGTGTTGAAGCATCCGATATTTTCTTAATTGATAGTCTTTTGATTGTTGCTAATTCCCAACTGGGAGTAAAAATAATAAAAGTGGAATCAAATGATACCTTCTCTAATTATTATTCTTTTGACACCCCAGGAATTGCAGAAACTGTACATGCTGATAGTAATATAATTTTTACCGGATTAGGTGATAATAAAGGATGTATTATTTCACCAATGGATACGACGGTTCTATTGATGAATCAGATTACAATTGCAGATGGATATTCAGTAAAAGGAATTCATAAACAAAATGAATTATTAGCTTTAGCATGTGGAGATGATGGTGTTTTGCTTTATACTTGTCATAGTGATGGTAATTTCCCCCTTGTATCTGAAATTGGCAGGATCAATTCAGAATATGCTTATAATGTAAAAATTTATAACTCAAATACAATTTTTGTTGCTACAAAAGAAGGAATACAAATCTTTACAATTGATAGGTAAAATAATGAAATACTTAATATGCGTCATACTATATGTTTCAGCATTAGCTGCTCAGTTTGACTGGCAGGAAAACGGTGTGCCTGTACGCCAGGGAGCTCATATCGAATGGCAGCGCACAGGAGATGTTGGAAATAATGGTGAAATGATATTTGTCTGGTCAGACACTCGAACAGGCGGACGTGATATCTATGCTCAGAAAGTAGATTTGAATGGAAATTCTTTATGGGATACTGAAGGGACAGTTGTTGTGTCCACTCCCGGGAGACAGGAAGATCCAATCGCTGTGTCCGATGGGGCTGGGGGAGTATATGTTATTTGGACAGACTATCAGTTTGAGCCTCTAGATGGAGATGTTTTTGCCCAGCATGTCCTCACAGATGGTTCTTTGGCATGGGACGAAGAAGGCATAGCATTATCAACAATTTCCGGAATGCAAACATCCCTTAATATGTGTGTGGATGGTTTGGGTGGTGCCTTTGCTATTTGGAATGATTTATCTTCTGGCGAAGGTCAAATCTATGCAACCCATCTTTCAGCCAATGGTAATATTGTCTCACCCGGCACAGGTGTTCCTATTATTACGAGCCCTGGCGGTCATTTAAAAGTCAGTATTGAGATCGGGGGAGCAGGTTATGCAGCTATGGTGTGGGAAGATTCAAGGATTGATGGTGAAACGGATATTTATGCCCAGAGAATTGATGTAGAGTGCAATACACTATGGTCAACGCCAGAACAAGGCGGCATACCTGTTTGTAATCTCCAAAGCATCGAACAAAAAGCACCAAAAGTCACCCACGTTTCAGGCGACACAACCGTTGTCGTTTGGGAGGATTACAGGAATAACATAGCAAACGGTGATATCTATATTCAATATCTTGATGGAGATGGTAACATCTTGTTGGCGGAAAATGGTTTTCCGCTTTGTAATGAAGATTCAAAACAATTATCCCCAAGGGTAAAAGCAAATTCTGAATATGCTTATGTTGTTTGGGAAGACTTTCGCGACCACCCTGCGTACGCTGACATTTATGCCCAGGCTTTCTCTCTATCAAATGAATTGCAGTGGGAAATAGATGGAAAACCAATTTCTACAGCTATACGTCCACAGACACAACCTCGTTTAACTGTTGATAACAACGATGGAGCCTATATCGTATGGATGGATGAACGAAATGCTTCGTTTCCAGAAGTAGAAATTTATCTTCAACATGTTTCAGCTTCAGGAAATATTTCCTTTGAAGAAAATGGTCTAGCAATCTGTGATGCCCCCAGTTATCAATTCAGTCCTCTTGTGAGAACGAGTGGTGAGGATAATGGTGCATTAGTTATTTGGGGGGATGCAAGAACCGGAAGCATTGGTTTATATGTTCAGCATGTGAATCCATCTTCAGGTATTACCCTTACTGAAAATGGCTTGGAAACATATTTTGGGATTGATGGGAATGCGTATGCACCCAAATCCCTTTACCTTGGGAATGACAGCACCCTTCTTTATTGGGAAGATTATAGAGGAGGGGGAAGTAATCCACAAACCTATGGACAAATTATTTCCAGGGGAGCTGGAGATAATTTCGAAATTAACGGGATTAAATTATGTGAAAATCCTATTCAAACAATCCCAAATGCAGTAAAAACTGGAGATCATATATTTCTCAGCTTCAAAAGTGCTGATGAGTGGGGAACTGAAATCCAGGCATTTCAGGTTTTAGATTTTGATTTAAACCCAGTTGGAGATCCTAATGGTACGATCATTTATCCAAATCCAGACCTTATGAACCAATCTTTTTCCAAACTTGTTACCGGTGAGGATGGTTATGTATATGTGGCATTTTCTGATACTAGGTCCTGGGATCTTGATATATACCTTCAAAAATATGATGAGCTTGGTAACCAACAATGGGAGGATGGCGGTGTACTCATTACTGACGCTGCTAACGATGACAATGTAGAGGCAGTGGAACCCATGCCCAATGGAGGTTGTATGGTTTTTTGGTATGGGGGAGTATGGAATGATTTAAATGCTTACTGCCAGGCAATCAATGGAGAAGGGACCTCCCCAGAAGGGTGGTCAAGCGAACCTTTAAACATATCCACTGGCCCCGGTTTTCAATTGGATGTAAAAACAACTGTCTTACAGGATGGTATATTCAGTATCTGGAAAGATACCCGTAATGACAATACAGATATTTATGGACAGGTCATAAACTTTGACGGCACTATCTCAGGTATAGAAAACGGCTTTGTAATTACTACTGAAGAAAACGACCAAAATAACCCCACAATTAATATGAATAATATTCAAAATGAAGTTCTGATTTGCTGGGAAGATTTTGCAAACGGAACAGATTTTGACCTTGTGTGCAAGTCCTTTGATCCACTAACTCTTTCTGAAGGAGAGGAAATTATAATCGCAGGAGGAACAGGTAACCAAACCGTTCCATTTGTATCTGTCTCCCCAAGTGGATCATACTTGATCACATGGGAAGATACAAGGACTGGTGGAACTTCAGATATATATTTACAGGAGATTAATGCATCTGGAACCATATTTGAAGATGGAGGCATAACCGTCTGCAACGCTGATTTTGATCAAAGAAATCCTGGCGTTGTATTGTATTCTGAAGCAGACAGTTCATACATGATATACTGGGAAGATCTGCGAAGTTCAGGGAAAGAATTCCTCTGGAACATATATGCTCAGTCACTTACAATGTCAACTATGGAAGTTTCCGGAGAACAAGTACCATCATCATTCTCTATTTCTCAGAATTATCCGAACCCATTCAATCCTATAACCAATATTAACTATTCAATCTCCACAAATGCTTTTGTAACCATGAAAGTATATAATCTTTTAGGCCAGAAAATTACTGAACTTGTTTCAAGAAACATCGCACCTGGTCAATATAGTGTAAACTGGGATGGGACAAATCAATCAGGAGAACCGGTTTCCAGCGGCATATATATCTATTCGATAGATGCAGATGAATTTCGATCGTCGAAAAAAATGGTTTTGATGAAATAACGAGGTGAATTCACTAACCAATTATGAATACAATTTGGAAAAAAATAATCTTTTTCTCTTCTCTCTTGACCCTAATATTTGCTGACAGCCCTCTTCATGAAAGGTACCACACCTATGAAGAAATTCAGGCACAGCTGGAAGAATGGAACACTGAATTTGGAAACAATCAAAATCCATCCAGCGCCTATCCAGGAAGCGGAATAATCTATCATTTGGTGGAATTGGGAATATCAACCGAGGATGGCCTTCCCTTTTGGGCTGTAAAATTATCCTACAATGCTAATCTTGAAGAAGATGAACCAAGCTTTCTTTTCCTCGGTCAATGTCACGCAGAAGAAATTTATGGTGTGGAAATCACAATGGAGCTGATTAATAAATTCCTTCATCCGTCTCCTCAGTATCATCTGCAAAATATGCAGGCTATCCTCCAATCTTCAGAAGTGTGGGTTGTCCCGACATACAATCCTGAAGGTTTAACAGTTGTCCACGGAGACAGTGTTTCCGGAGATTGGCTTCAGGATGTTAGTTACAGAAAAAATAAAAGGGATGTGAATCTAAATGGAGTTTTTGACTTTGATAATACTGCTGAAGCCGGTAACGATTCCGATGGTGTTGATTTAAACAGGAATTATGATTTTAACTGGATTTTTGGAGACGGACTCTGGGAAGAAGATTATGGAAGCAATAACTATCAGTCTCACTTTGATTATTATCGTGGTGAATCTCCATTTTCAGAAAATGAAACCCAAATTGTACGGGATTTTGCCCTGGAAAACAAATTTCTTCTTTCTATTGCATATCACAGTTCCAGATCAGGCAATGTAGCGGAACAGATTATTTATTCCTGGATGTGGGATGGAGGAAAATCATCACCGGATTACCCTGTGATTTCATCTCTGGCCACGGGGATCTCCAATTTAATACCAACTGAAACAGGAGTAGCACCTGCTAATTATATTCCTGTTGCAAGTGTATCAAGGAGAGGAAATGCACATGATTGGTTTTACACTGAAACAGGATGTATTCAATTTCTCATTGAAGCAGGAACTGCAAATATGCAGCCTGACAACCTGGAACTCATCGAAGACACTATCGAACGAAACCTTGAAGGGGCATTGCATCTTATGAATCGGGGAATTGGGTATTTCATTGGAGAATTTGGTGCTGATGCATATCAGGTAACAGGCATTGTCACTGATGCTTCCAGTGGAAATCCAATTGATAGTGCTATTATAAAAATTTCTGAGATGGATGGACCTATGCTGAAACCAAGAGTTACAGACCAATTTGGCCGTTATCGCCGATTATTAACGAACGGAACTTTTGCCCTGAGTGTGTCTGCCAGAGGATATGAAAATCAAAGTTTTTCCACAACACCCAGTTCCACTTCCCAAACAGTTCAGGATATAAGTTTGATTCCTCTGGAGACACACTCGCTGGAGTTAAATATTGCTACCCCCTCCGACTATAGTGAATCAGTCCAACTACTCCTTACCGATCAATATAAAACAGATACCTTACAGATTAGCAATGGAAACTTTAGTATCCAAATCCCTGAAAACCACTATACAATCAAAATTATTGGCGAAAATTTGTTTCTCTATTTCAATGAAATTGATTTTACTGCCAATACATCACTTACTATCGATATGAGTTGGGCGGGAGAATTGTTTAATGAACCTTTTTCCAATTTCAGTAACTGGAGCATAGAGAATGGGGAATGGCATGTTGACAATGGTACATTGATTTCTCAAATTGGTTTGATATATCCAGACTCTTCCACCTCTATTTTTTCATCATGGATTACTAATCCGGATTATCAATCGTTAGCTCTTTCGCTTGACTACCAGTACGAAATGGAATGGGAAAATGACACGGCTTATGTAGCAATACTAGGTAATGAAGACACCACTGTTTTTCATTGGACAGATCAGAATTGGCAGTTTCATAAAGTGTGCCTTTTCTTTGAAACAAATTCAGACTCTTTCAAAATACAAATAGGAATTATTTCCGATAATACTGTGGAATATAGAGGAATAAAAATTCATAACCTGGCAATATTAAACCAATCGGATAATAATGCTTCCATTGGCAATTTTGACAGTCATGTCCCTGATCAATACCTGTTACACCAAAACTATCCGAATCCTTTTAATCCTGTGACTTCAATAACCTATGAACTGCCTTTAAAAAGTCATGTACAGTTGGCGATCTACGATTTAACAGGTAAAGAGGTGATGAAACTTGTGAATGAAGCAAAAGATTTAGGAAGGCATGAAGTTAAATGGAATGGAAATCGGATATCCAGCGGGATTTATTTTTATGTTCTCAAAACTCCAAATAAAGATATTGTACGAAAACTGGCATTAATTAAATAATATCGAAGGAATTATGAAAAATTCTATTTATATCATATGTTTAATTGGAACATTTTTGTTAGCTGGAGGAATGCCAAAAGTACCACTATCTATGAAATCTTTTTATAATGAAAACAGTGGTTTTGAATATAGGCGAGGCTCTTATTTAATTATTTTAGCTCACAGCCAGTTATCTACATACCTGTCTGGCAGTATAGGAGGCAGTTTCATAGAATTTAAGGAGTCACAGGGGTTTGATGTGGATGTGATGTCACTTAATGTAGAAGAGTTGGAGACTGCAGAAGAGATCAGGGATTGGATCAGTACATATTACAATTCACACCCTTTGCTCGAGTATGTACTTCTGGTTGGTGATGTAAATGGCTCTTATACATTACCATCCTTCTCAATTCAGTCCATTAATGAACCTGAATTAGATGTTACGGATTATCCCTATACATATTTTGATTCAAATGATATTCTAGCTCCTAAATATTATATTGGGAGATGGGCAGTAAGAAGTCCAACTGATCTATTAAATATTAAAGTGAGAACAATTCAGTATGTTACAATGGAGAATCTATCCGAGACTGAAAAACAGTATGTAAATAATGCTCTCCTTGTCGCAGGCAATTATAAACAAACATCTGATGGAGATGAAGTCCCACCAAATACCTGGCCTGTGACGCCAGTGTGGACATCTGTTTGGCTAATGGAAGAATTATATCAATTTGGTTATACTTCTATAGATACAGCATTCTTTCATGCTGGCAATCAAATTTCAAATAATCCAGTGATCGGAGAATCTTGGACTGAAGGGGTTGGTATTATCAATTATCGGGGATGGGGCAACTCACACGGCTGGCACAAACCAGAATTTTACATAGAAGATATTAACGATTTGAACCATGGATGGAAATTACCTGTGGTTATGAGCTTTGTCTGCAATACTGGTGACTTTGGTGCGGATGTTCCCCCTCAAGTTGGTCCTTCAAAATGTTTTGGCGAGGAACTCCTTACAAAGGGAACACCCACAAATCCAAAGGGGGCTGCTGCCATGATTGGCCCATCAGATCTGGATACAGATACCAGATTCAATAATGTAATGTGCGGAGCAATGTGGGATGCATTTCTTGAGGGAAGAGAAAGTGAACTTGGCCCTGCACTATTTGCTGGTAAACAGGCTTTAATCAAAGAATTTCCTGACCTCACTGGATCCAATGATGTGGTGGAGTTTTATCACCATATTTATGGGATCTTGGGAGATCCAAGCCTTTCAGTATGGCTGCAGGCTCCTGAAAGTATGACTGCGGATATTGACCCAATTCTTAGCAGTTCATTTATTACAACGACTGTAACAGATGAAAACTTGAATCCATTAGCAGATGTAGTTGGGGCCCTGCTTTATAATGGTAATTTAATTGCTAAAGGACTCTCAAATCATGATGGAGTTCTGAATGTTGATTTTGATAATGTCCCCATTGGTGCAAGTCTTGACTTGTATTTGAATAAAGGTCAGTTTAAACAAAAACATTTTAATCTCATTTTTTCAGGTGATGATGGGGCTGAACTAAACGACAATTATGTTCAGGAAATTGATAGGGACTCAGATTACAATTTTTATGATTCTGAATCAGGACATGAATTAGCACCAGTTTATAATTGGATAGAGATTAATAATATTGGTACAAACCTTAATCTTGTGGATGATAGTCATGTTAAAGATGTATCCATTGGGTTTGACTTTCAATTCTATGATGAATCGTATAATACCTTAACTGTGGGTTCAAATGGATGGGCTTCCTTTTTGCCCTGTTTAGATGGCAACGGAGATGGAGAATGTCGCGTCATTAATCATTTCTTCAATAATTCCATTGGTTTTCCTATTGGTCCTTATGGATTAATAGCACCATTTTTTGATGATTTAGATGACAATGGAGGAACTCTACCATTTAATGTCTATGCCTGGCAAGATCCAAGTAATCAGCGTTTTGTTCTTCAATGGGATAATGTTTCTAATGGTCAAGATGATGAATTTTGTCCAGATTGTATAAAAGAAACATTCCAACTGATATTGGACGGAGGTGACATCTCAGGATCTGGTGATGGAGCAATCATCTTTCAGTACAAGGAAATTCATGATATTGATGATCATGGTTGTACAATTGGAATAGAATCTCCAGATAAGAATGATGGTGTAGAGTATTTATTTAATTATCAATTAGCTGAAGGCGCTTATGGCTTAACAGATGGTCTTGCGATAAAATTTACGAATAACACTTCGGAAATGAGTATCTCTCCGGAATTCAATCCTGAACATTTTTCTTTAATTCGTAATTATCCAAACCCATTTAATCCAAGCACTACAATCAAATATCACATAGCACAAACCAGTAATGTGAAAATCACTGTTTACGATTTAGCCGGACATAAAATCATAGAATTAATTAATGATGTTCAGGAGATCGGACATCATTCTATATTGTGGGATGGAAAAAATGATTCTGGAAATCATGTAGGATCGGGAGCGTATTTTTACAATCTTACATTTAACAACGTGTACTCCAATAGGCAAAGTGTCATCAATAAAACAGGGAAAATGATTTTATTGAAATAAATTTTACGTTCCCTTTTCCTTCAAAATACTGATGGTCTTCATCAAAAACTCCCTGAATTGGAATAAAGATTCCAAATTTTCAGCATTTTGGATTCAGAATTTTTATTTTTATATCAATATTCACATCCTGAAAACCCTGAAGTTGTGAAGTAAAGTATAATTGTTCTTTTCTTTCCTCCCAAGCGGAAAACAGACTTATTTTCTCTAACTGAATATAGATACATTGAAGACAAATAATTTCGACGAACAAAATCCTTGGCATTAAAAAATAAAAAATCAATTTGGAGCTGGGCAATGTATGATTTTGCTAACTCTGCGTATACTACCCTGATTGTTACATTTATCTACGCTACGTATTTCACGAAATCTATTGCTGAAAACGAAGTAATAGGGACAATCCTTTGGTCGCGGGCTGTATCTATTACAGCTATAACCGTAGCGCTCCTTTCACCAATCATGGGAGCTGTTGCTGATCGTGGAGGGTACCGTAAGCTCTTCCTATTTATTATGACCGTTGTGGCAATTATTGGTTCAGTCATGCTTTATTTTACCCTTCCCGGACAAGTGATACGAGCTCTGAGCTGGTTTGTAATCGGGAATATTGCTTTTGAAATGGGGGGAGTTCTTTACAATGCTTTTCTACTTGAAATAGCTCCACCAGAAAAGATCGGACGTGTTTCCGGATATGGTTGGTCACTCGGATATATTGGAGGTCTACTGTGTATGGGTGTAGCAATGGTTACCTTAGTGAATCCGGAAGTACCCTGGTTTGGATTTACAAAAGAAGCGGGAGAAAATATTCGGGCGACAAACCTATTGGTAGCTGGCTGGTTTGCCCTTTTCAGCATACCAATATTCTTATGGGTGAAGGAAGACAAATCCAAAATTCGAGCTACAGGTGAATCAGTCATTCGAACCGGATTTACACAGTTGGTAAACACTTTCAGAGAAATGAAAAAATATCGCCAGATTATACGATTCTTACTGGCACACATGGTTTACAATGATGGACTCGTCACCATTTTCGCTTTTGGCGGGATTTATGCTGCAGGTACTTTTGGTTTTTCTTTTCAAGAGATCATGATTTTTGGTATCGTGCTAAATATTACCGCGGGGATTGGTGCGTTTTTAATGGGGTTTCTTGATGACAAACTTGGAGGGAAAAAAATCATTCAGATCTCACTCCTGTTTTTGATCATTGCAGGATTCATTGCAATATTTGCACCTAATAAACAAATGTTTTGGGTTGCAGGAATTATGGTTGGGATTTTTTCCGGTCCTAACCAATCAGCAAGCAGGTCTCTCATGGGGCGATTTATCCCTGCTGACAAAGAAAACGAATTCTTCGGATTTTACGCTTTTTCTGGGAAAATGACTGCTTTTCTTGGTCCCCTCCTCCTTGGAGTATTAACGGAAATATTTCACTCTCAAAGGGCGGGTATTTCAATCGTTATATTGTTATTTTTTATAGGAAGCATCCTATTAAAAACGGTCAACGAAAAAGAAGGTATCCTTCAATCAGGAAGAAAATTGTAAATCAATTACATTAATAAATAAACTTGTCAAAACACCCGTTAAAACCGCTTAATAAAAGTACAAAAACTACAGTTAAATGGACTAAATCTGCGGATGATCGATTGCTTCGTCTTGAAAGGCAACTTGATAATATTGAAAAGCGATTAAAAAAAATTATTTCAAAAACCGGACAACCTGATCAACAAGAATCAAAATCAATCGTGTACACTATTTCGAGAAAAGGATGAAACGCCGGGTAACCCAAGTTACAAAGATTTCAAAAACGGTGGATAACCGGCTAAAAACTCTGGAGGGAAAACTCAAAATTATTGAAGGATACATAGACTCACTGGAAAAAATAATTGCTAAAAAATCACCTGAAAAAAATACTGCAGGAAAATCAACTTTTACCTATACAATCAAAAAACAGGTAAAAAATCAATGAATTATTGTGATTCTTAAATGATGATAAATATTTTATATGAATCCCATTTCTACTAAAATTAAAATTGCTCTCCTTCAACTCAGGGATGAAAACGATCCCATGCGTATTCACGAAACAGAATGTTTTGTGCGCCATTGCAGAGTTCAACCGGAACAAATTTTTCCATTCAACGCCATTGTAAATTCGCCTGATAAAACAATCCTCGAAAATTGTGATATCCTCATGTTAGGCGGCAGTGGTGATTTTTCTGTTGTTGGCAATGATATCCCCTGGTTCGATCCCCTGGCTGATTTTATGTGTGAAGCCATTAATAAAAACGTTCCAATTTTTGGATCCTGCATGGGAATCCAGGTTATTGCCAAAGCTCTTGGCGGAGAGGTGGTTTTTGACAACGAACGCAGGGAAGTTGGTACTTATTCTATCACACTCAATGAAGATGGACAACAAGATCCCCTATTTTCTAAATTTCCCAAAACATTTCTTGCTCAAATGGGTCACAAGTGCAGAGTGAGTATCCTTACCGGAAGATGCTGTATCTTAAGCGTCTTCGGAATTATGTCCAGTTCACGCTTTTAAACTGAAAA
>CAJXJG010000042.1 GCA_913054425.1 uncultured Fidelibacterota bacterium | reverse complement strand
AGAATTAGACCCTCCCATGCAATACCTGAAATGATCAATTTATTAGTTCCCCCAGGTGGTAAGTTCAGTTTTGTATCAAACCACTCTGCCAATGCTTTTGGACTTTCGGTAATCCTTGGCTACTTCTACCCCCCTTGGAAGTGGAAGGTAACTGGACTAGCCTTTATTATTGCTTTCAGTCGTGTTTACGTGGGAGTACACTACCCGGCCGATGTATTCTTTGGTGCACTTTTTGGATATGGAACCGCATGGGTTATATTAAGTCTCTGGGTGATAGTAAAAATGAAGGAACTAAAGAAAGGGAGGGATTGGGTGTGGTATGAAACCTGAGAATCTGAGATTCAGGTTTCCCGAAAAAAAATCAAATATCAGTTAGGAAGTGATCCTTTCGGCGGTTTGACTCCAAACCCGGAAAAACGATCCTGTCCCGGTGTTTTAATTTCACCATGTTTACTTTCAAATTTCTTAATATTTTCACCAAGAGCTCTAAGAAATGCTTTTGCATGGAGAGGCGCCATCACAATCCTGGAATGAATTTTTGCTTTGGGTACACCAGGTAGAAGACGTGTAAAGTCCATAACAAATTCCGCCGGTGAATGGGTCACAACTACAAAATTAGAATATTCTCCCCCGCTTATTTTTTCATCAAGTTCAATATTGATCTGTTGGGTGTTTGGTTTTTTTTCCATAATAATCCTACTTCCCTATTATTAATATCCTTTAAATCCGTCTTGGTTAAATTCTTCCCAGTCTTCATCAAGACCTTTAAACTCTTCGTATGAAGGTTCTTTATATTTCTCTTCATCCTCACTCTGTTGCCGAATCATTTCATTTTCATAGAGACTGAAAGTCTCCTTCCTCTTTTCAAATTCGGCCGGGTCTATTTCCTCTTCATCCTCCGGAGCAAGACGTTCAATATCTTCGCTATATACCTCCACATCAAAGAAATCAAGGTTCTCTACAATACCATTCGCCATCAGATATTCCAAAAAATCCAAGAATTTTCTATCTCGCAAATCTGTTTTGCAACTGATACAAATTAAGGATTTTCTGAGATCTGATTCCTCAAGGGTTGTTTCACAAACTGGACAAATAATTCCTTCTAACATTCATTTCCTCTAGTAAAATCGGGCGACAATATAAACGGAGACACCCTCTTGGTCAACACTTTGTTAAAAAAAGTTTTCATACCTCTTTGAAGAAAGATTAATCTCCATTTTTATGCAATCCCTACCAATTTTATAACTGATAATTTTTCTGAATCAAATTGCTGGGATTTTTTTTCTCTGGATAAACAAAGCTTCGAATAACTCTCTTTCTGCTCCTGAAAATGACATTCCCCTCCTAGATTTAACTGTTTCTGCTGTTTCAATAAACTTTTCTATTTTAGTGGATATTCTTTTTCCATTCATAAACCATATAAATGGTTGAATATATCTTGGTGGAAATCCTTTGGAAACAATGTTGCATCCGGGTCCAATTAAAGTACCTGTATTCAGTTGTGTCCCAATGGCTGTTTTGGAATGATCACCTATAAAAGATCCAATGAAAAGACTTTCCGTATCAATGATCTTTCCGTTCACTGTAACCTCTACAGGAGTATAATTATTTTTCAGATTACTGTTATTTGTTCCTGCACCCAGATTAACCCATTCCCCTAAAAACGCATCCCCAAGATGTCCATCATGTACCTTATTAGACCATCCCTGAATTATTGTTCTTTCTACTTCACCCCCCACCCGGCAAACAGGCCCTAAAACACTTTCTTTTATTTGAGAATGAGGGGAAACTATTGTCCTGTTTCCAATAAAAAGAGGGCCTTTTAAAAATGAAAACGGACCAATCTCCACATTTTTTTCTATTATCACAGAACCTTTCGAAGCATCAATCACAACTGCCGGTTTGATTTTGTTTGGTTCTTCAATCCAGACATTTCTAGGATTGATGACCTGTAGATTTTTATCAATGATATCATTTTCATTTCTCTTCGGAAAATGTCGGGTGTCCTCTTCCATTATCCAAGGGATTTTCTGAAGAATCTCCCATAAATAATTCACAGGAATACTTCTTAAATTCATAGTGGGAATCTCAAAGTGTAAATCCGTTGCTACAGGTCCTCCAGCATTGAGCCAATCAATTCCCTCCTTTTGAGATAAATTCGCACCAATCTGCATGTTCTTACTGTGAAAAACCCCGCTTGAAGTCTTAGCAATCTGCTGTAAGTCAGATTCCCTCCAGAAAACATTTCCTAATAACCAGATCCCCTCTTCAGCATCACCAGGATTCACTTCCAAATCAGGGTACATTTCCCTGGTCAGGTTTGCCAGATTCTCCCGCACAATCAAGGATACATCTGCTGGTTCCGGAATTAATTTAAGGAGCCGTTCCAGGAATGTGAACGGACCGCACCGAAGATCAAAGGCTGGTCGCGTTAGGGAAAGTGGTTCAAAATCTCCCGCACACTTATTTTCATAAATATAGCATTTCATGCCAAACCTAATAATTTTTCCATTTTAAGGTAACTTTTTTCCAGAAAAGCAGTCTGCTTTAATTCTAAGCTTACATTGTAATAATGATCCGCCAATCGTGAATCAAAGCTGATCCTGATTGAGGCGTTGGAAGCTTGAGCAAGGCAGGCGTGAACCGGATTAAATTCCGGATCAAGGTCCGCAATCCCTTCTATATTTAATTTACAAATTCGATTTTCCAACGGGATGTTGGGCAGACCCCATCGATCAAGTTCTTCTTCACTGTACATTTGGATCCCTGTGTTTATCAATTTCAGATAACGTGTGCCTGCTTTCTGTGAACATAAAAATCTGATTTCAGTTCCATTTAATTTAGAATGATTGATAGATTTTATGAAATATTCCACAATTCTGATATGCTCAATTTTATCGGGGAGAAGAAATAGTATCGATCGTAATCTTTCTTGGGAGGAGGATAATTTTACCTTCTGTTCGACATTTTTCCCTCGATGTAATCTCCGGCGATACCATAACGCAATACGCATCTTGAAGCCTATTTTCATGGCGGAATATAGCTTTTTCACCATGAGAATCCTGCTTAGTTTTCTATGTTTTATTCAGATAGTATTCCGTATTCTAATCGGTTTGAAGGGAAAAGTTTCCTCGGGAAGAGATGAAATTTCATTTAAACTCCATTTATTTGATCATGAAAATAAATTTTAAACTAATAAGAACGAAAAACCAATTATAATAACATGAGTATGGGTAAACGCATTTTGTGGGGTGGGCTTGGATGGGTCATGGGAGGACCGATTGGGGCAATTATCGGGTATGCCATGGCCTCCATTTCTGACCAGAAGGGTGGATCATCTTTTGGTAGTTTTAGCGGTACAAGTTCAAGACCATATCCTCGGACGAAACCCGGCGATTTTATGGTTTCTTTCCTGGTCCTTTTTAGTGCGGTAATGAAAGCCGACAAACAATTGCTGAAATCCGAATTAGACTACGTTAAACAATTTCTCCAGAGGCAGTTTGAAACAAATGACGTAAAAGATTTCATGATTCTGTTAAAAGATATCCTGAAACAGGAGTACCCGCTCCGGGATGTATGTCGCCAGATTCAACGATCTATGGATCATCCCAGCCGTTTGGAACTGGTACATATCCTTTTTGGTCTTTCCCAAGCTGACGGACATATTCACCCCGATGAGATCAAAGTTATTCACACGATTGCAGGATATTTGAATATAAATGAAAATGATTTTATTTCTATTCAGTCTATGTTTGTGCGGGATACACACTCTGATTATAAAATTCTGGAAGTAAGTCCTTCCGCCACAGATGGAGAAATCAAAAAAGCATACCGCAAAATGGCCTCAAAATACCATCCAGACAAAGTAGCTCATCTGGGAGAAGATTTAAAGAACCTTGCGGAAGAGAAATTCAAGTCCTTGAATGATGCCTATCAGGCCATAAAAAAAGAAAGGAATATGAAATGAATTATTTTAAAAAAAACCAGAGATGATAACGTTAATGGCAATGAGTTTTATAATAGGATCGTTAACTAATTTTTTTTATTCCCTCAATTAATTGTATTCGCAGCAGCATTTGGAATATATACCAGAAGTTTAATGCTCACTATGAAAAAATTTACAGCAAAATAAACGATGTCTGAAAAAGCCGGCC
Source organism: uncultured Fidelibacterota bacterium (assembly GCA_913054425.1). GTDB lineage: Bacteria > Fidelibacterota > Marinisomatia > Marinisomatales > UBA8229 > UBA8229. The sequence goes on along the minus strand of CAJXJG010000042.1, from coordinate 7,071 downwards.
AATTTCCCTTCACCCGGGGAATCTACCCAGAAATGTACAAAAAAAAACTCTGGACCATGCGTCAATATGCAGGATTTACTACAGCAGAAGAATCTAACAAACGCTTTCAATATCTTCTCGATCACGGCGTGACCGGACTCTCCGTGGCTTTTGATCTTCCTACTCAAATTGGATATGATTCCGATAGTTCCATGGCAGAAGGAGAGGTAGGAAAAGTTGGAGTACCAGTTACTTCTCGAAGAGAAATTGGACTGCTGTTTGATGATATTCCTTTGGATAAAGTGACCGTCTCCATGACCATAAATGCCACCGCAGCGACTCTGCTGGCATTATATATTGTTACCGCTGAAGACAGAGGGTTTCCACTTGTAAAACTACGAGGTACAATCCAGAACGACATTCTTAAAGAATTCATCGCCCGTGGAACCTACATATACCCACCGGAACATTCAATACGGCTGGTGACCGATGTTTTTGAATTTTGCTCCACCCATATCCCTAACTGGAATTCTATTTCCATTTCCGGTTATCATATCCGGGAAGCTGGAAGTACCGCTGCCCAAGAACTTGCCTTTACCATGGCTGACGGAATTACTTATGTTCAAGCAGCGGTTGACAGAGGTCTTGATGCCAATAAATTTGGAAAACGATTGTCATTTTTTTTTAACGCTCATAACGATTTTTTAACTGAGATTGCTAAATTCCGGGCAGCCCGGAGGTTATGGGCAACAATCATGAAAGAACGATTTGGTGTTACCGATGAAAAAGCATTACACTGCAGATTCCACGTTCAAACAGGAGGCTCTACCTTAACGGCTCAGCAAATAGAAAACAATGTGGTTCGCACGACCATTCAGGCAATGTCCGCTGTGCTGGGTGGTACTCAGTCCCTTCACACAAATAGCAAGGATGAAGCATTATCACTTCCTTCCGATGAAAATGTCCGTTTGGCGCTCCGAACTCAGCAAATAATTGCCTACGAATCGGGAATTCCCAATCATCCTGATCCCCTTGCCGGGAGCTATGTCATAGAAGAATTGACTGAAAAACTGGAATCAGAAGCACAACTATTGATTCAGGAAATTGATAACCTTGGTGGTGCCGTCAAAGCCATTGAAGCTGGTTGGATTCAAAACCAAATAGCCCAGAGTGCTTATGATTACCAACAAAAAGTAGATTCCAAAGAGCAAATAATTGTAGGGGTCAATCGATTTCAGGAAGACACCCCCAAGGAACTTGATTTACAATCAATTGATAAAAATTCTGTCAAGGAACAGATTAAGTCAGTGAAAAAGTTCAAGCAAGAAAGAGACAATGGTCAAGTCAAAAATCATTTGACTAAATTGGAAACTGGCGCCAGGAAGAATGATAACCTATTGCCCTTGATCATCAAATGTGTAAAAAACGATTGTACCATAGGTGAAATAGCCGATACTCTCCGCTCTGTGTTTGGCGAATACAATCCTTCCATTTAATTCTATCATTTATAGATTACTAAGCCAAACAGTACTCAGTAAATGAATTCATTCTTTCAAAGAATAAAACTGGCTTCATTAATTTCAGTTTTGTTCAATCCAATGTTGGTATCTTTCGTTACTTTTGGAATCCTCATTTTTGATCATCCAATTATTTCTGTCAATGCATATTTCATATTTTTTTCCTGTTTTCTATTTTCAAATTTTATTCCCTTTATTACAGTCTTATTCCTTAAAATAACTGGAAAAATATCAGATTTAGATGCATCTCAAAAAGAACAAAGATTATTACCTTTATTTCTTGGTGTACTCTATGCAGGCTTTGGTTTCATTGTTTTAAACTTCCTCAATGCAGGTGACCTTGTTCGTGGGCTGATGTTTTGTTATATGACAAACACAATTGTCATAATTGTCATAACAAAATACTGGAAAATTTCGATTCATGCTGCAGGGGTAGCAGGTCCGCTTACAGCCCTATGGATTCATGGTATCCATTCACCGTTTGTTGTGATTTTCATAGCGGCACTTCTGGGATGGGCTAGAATCATTTTAAAAGCCCACAACATCTCTCAGGTTTTGACGGGTTTTATTCTGGGTTCATTTCTAACCGGGATTCAACTGATAACCCTGTTTCAATTTGACTGATGAAAAACAACGTAAGCTAATAGCTGTATAACGGAGATCTTTTTATTTCAATCTCATAACCAGGAAATTCCATCATTAATGAATTTTCAATTTCCCGACAAAAATTTAGAACAGCATGATGACTCAAATGAATTGATGTATTTACACCAAAAAGGATAACATTATGTTTTTCAGTTTCGATAACACGAAGATCATGCCAATTTTCTATCCGATCATCGCGCCCCCACGTATTCTCCAAAAAAGCTTCTACTTTTTTAACTAATGGATTATCAGGCTGAACAGGATCAATATGCACCGTTGGCTCTACTTGAAATGATTTGCTTAATGCCATTTCTACTTCTTCAGCAATGTCATGTGCTCGTCCCTGGGATTCAGTAGCATTTATCTCAATATGAATGCTGATAAATCTATCCCGCCCATATCTATGCACCGAGATATCATGAACACCAAGCACACCAACGATTTTTCGAACAATTAATCTAATTTCTTCGACTTCTTCATGGGTTGGAGGTTTTCCTATTAGATCATCAATAGCACTCTTAGAAATTTGTATTCCTGTCCAAATTAAAAACAAGGCTACTCCCAAGCCTGCCCACCCATCAACATGATGATATCCATACTTCCCCGCAATCATTGCAAAAATCACCATAATTGAAGAAAGTGCATCAATCCGATGATGCCAAGCATCAGCATGAAGAGTTCCAGAAGCAATTTTAGCAGATAAAAATTCTGCATACCTCGCTGTAAATTCTTTTATAAATATCGTTCCGGCAATTACTCCAATCATCCACCAGTCAGGATTGATACTATCGGGGTTCATAATTCTGTCAATTGCAGTCTCAATGAATTCAATTCCCACAACGCACAATAAAACTGCTATGATCAGAGTTGCTATATATTCTGCTCTACCATGCCCATAGGGATGTTCTTTATCAGCTGGTTTTTCTGATTCATGAAATCCCCAAATCACCACTCCTGACGAAAACACATCTGATAAAGTATGGATGGCATCTGCAAGAACACTGACTGATCCGGTTATCAGTCCTATTATAAGTTTTATCAGAAATAGAATACTATTTATAGCAACTGAAATCCATCCTTGAAACTTTCCAATACGATTTCGATAGTTTTTAGAAGATCCTTTTTCCTGGTTTACAAATTTGTTCGTTATGTTTTCAAATAATGACATAAATAATTAATTCGCTTTTATAATTCTTGTTCCACTTTTAGAGGGTACAGTAATTAGCATGTTACATTCTATTCCATGATTATTAAATTCGTGTACCATTTCTCTTTCAATTATTTTGGCTTTCTTTTTGGAGTTGGTTATGGCAAATACCGTAGGACCAGATCCAGATATAGCCATTCCATCTGCCCCTGAGTCTAAAGCTGCAATTTTTACCTTATCAAATCCCGGGATGAATTTAGATCGGTATGGTTCTATGGCTAAATCCCTTAGATTATCTTTTAACAGAGAATAATCATTATTACAAAAGGCAGCAGTAATACTGGCTGTATTGGCCATATTTTCAATAAAAGCACTTCTTGAAATATTTTTAGGTAAAACATCTCGTGAATCTTTTGTAAGAATTTGAATTTTGGGAGTAATCAATATGATTATTAGCTCATCAATTGAGCCTAGTTTTAACACTTTTAAAGGATTAATTGACTGGGTGAGAGTAGCTCCCCCTAAAATAGAAGGAGCGATATTATCAGCAAAATAGCCCCCACTGACGTAGGCTTCCCCTTTCATTGCAGCCTGAATAAGTTGGTCATTAGACAACCCACCATTACATAGTTCATTTATTGCTACCGCACCAGCCGCTGCAGAGGAAGCGCTACCCCCCAAGCCGGATCCAGATGGTAATCCCTTTGTAATTATTAATCCAATTCCCTTTCGAATATTAAACATTCGAAGAATTTCATTTGCGGCTATAGCGGCAGTATTTTTATCTGGATTAGTGGATATATCATGATCGGCATTAAATATATCTTCAATCACTAACTTATGTCCGGGGATTTCCCTCGCTTCAACAAAATCTCCTAATCCATCAACTGCTAATCCCAACACATCAAATCCCGGACCGATATTGCCAATGGTTGCTGGTGCAAATACTTTTACTGATTTCATAGATTTAATAAACTTTCCAGCTCTTCTAAATTGGGGGAAACGGTATGTGTATGGTTTGCAGATGGATTGGATTCATCCCCATGGTACTCAACGGATGCATTAGAGAATTTACTGCCATGAGCAGTGAGAATAACAACCACATCCTCAGTTTCTTTTATGATTCCATTCTCGTTCAATTTCATTGCTCCAGCTACTGCTACGGCACTATTGGGGCAGATCGAAATTCCCAATTTGTCAATTTGGGCTTTCCAATCCATTAATTCCGTTTCAGTTACTGCTTCAACTACTCCATTAAAATATTTCAGTTCTCTCACTGCCTTTTTATAGCTAACCGGATCTCCAATCTGGATGGCGGAGGCTTTGGTTGGTTTCGCTTTTTTTGGCACTAATTCTGAATAGCAATTCTGATAGCTTTCGTAAAGGGGAGAAGCCCCCTCTGTTTGTATTCCCGCCAAGCGGGGGAGTTTGTCTATAATGCCTAATTCAAAGAGTTCCCGCAACCCCTTTCCTAAAGCGGAGATGTTGCCGGCATTTCCCACCGGAATCACAAACCAGTCCGGCACCTGCCAATTGAGTTGATGGAGTGTCTCAATACCAATGGCTTTCTGCCCTTCTATGCGCACTGAATTCATGGAATTAAGCAGATAGATATTATGTTTTTCTGTGAGTTGTTGCACCAGCTTCATGCAACCGTCAAAGTCCGTCTCTATTCCTACCGTCACCGCACCAAATGAAATGGGTTGGGCCAACTGTTCGGGAGAGATCTTCCCCTTTGGCAATAACACAATTCCTTTCATATTTGGTGCCGATCCAGCATAAGCTGCCATAGCAGCGGAGGTGTCACCAGTAGAAGCACAGATGACATTTTCACAACCCAAATAATTCGCCCAAGAAATACCAGATACCATCCCTCTGTCTTTAAAACTGAGGGTGGGGTTCATGCCTTCATGTTTTAATTTTATGCTACTAAAGTGGGGGAAATGATGAGATACGTCATAGAGTGGGGTATCACCTTCATTTAGAGTAATAATTTTATTTCCAGGGAGAGATGGGAATAATAGTGCTTGATAGCGTCGAAAAGCGATAACAGCCATTTGATTATCCAATGATTTCTTCCAATCATTTGGGCTTGGTAGGGACTGCGATAAATCATGAATAACTTCCAGCAGGTCACCACATTCACAGCAGTACCGGATTTCCTGGATATCGTATTCTTTATCACAGGAAATACACTTAAAAATGGATAGTACCATTTAAGGGTTAAACTGTTAATGATTCCATAAACTCACCACCAGACATATTTTCACAGTTAAAGATATTTTCTTTCAATTTATTTTTTGTAAATTCGTCAAATTTATCACCCGCCAAGGAATTAAATTTATTTTCTAAATCATCCATGGTCATGGGTTCTCTGGGGTCACCTTTCGGATATTCCAGGTATTCTTCAAATGTTCGGCCATCATTGGTAGTAACCACCACCCTGGATGGCTGTTTGGCAGGGAACATTTTCTCAAATTTCTGTGACGGTTCACCTTTAATTTTATCAATGACTTCATAAATCCGTGGGTCATTGAGTTTTTCATCAGAAAATGACTCGGTGGTGATTTTTTTATCTACCATAGCCGCCGCCATACAATAGGGTAAAGAGTGATCAGCTGTTTCCCGGGATTCAGGGCGGTATTTGGTAGGGTCAAAGAGGATGTCATACGCTTGGGCAAAGCAGGTCACTTTGACTTCTTTTATATCTGAATATTCCAGGTTATTGCCAATCACGGCATTGAGTAAACAGGAAAGGTGGGTATGGGTGAGAGCTTCGGTGGGGAAGGCTTTCATTCCGCATTCCATAATTTTATAGCTGTCGCCTAATCCGCCTACTAAAGCATCAATATCCCATGCCCAGGATGAAATACCATCTCTGCCCTCCATATCGGTAGGATTCATAGACTCATCTTTTGCATTCCAGCCGATAAAAGCATCCATGAAACCTTCCTTGCCTTCAAAAACTCGCTCGGTACCGGAATATCCTTTTTGCGCCATGAGCGCAGCAAAAACACCAGATTGTACAGCCATGGGGTCAACTGTGTTTTTCATCATGGTGAGTTTACCAGCAGTGGGGCAGCCAATGGTGTGGTTATGGCATCCGCTGATACCGATGGCATGTACCATTTCATCAACGCTGAGTCCCAGCAGTTTTCCAGCTACGATTGGAGACACAAATTGGGTAAGGGTGGCGTGGTGCCATTTCCGTTCCCGAACTCCCGGCTTGGCAAATAGACAAAGGCGCTGCTCAAATTCATAAGCCAAGACGATGGCTACGATAACATCCTTCATATTAGCGTTTACCAGTTCTCCAACAGCCCAAGCCGCAGGAATTATATCAGAAGGGTGGGAAGGGTCATCTTTCCAGTAAATATCATTAAAATCAAGAGCACGAACCATGAGAGAATTAATGAGAGTTGCATTCACAGCAGGGAGTTTATCACCAAATCCCAGAACGGTGGCTTCACCTTTTCCGCCCATCTCCATGTAAATATCTCGAATAATATTCAAATCTTTAGTATGGTATCCGCCATATGCACAGCCAATGGAGTCATACATATAGCGTTTTACTTCATGAATTACCTCATCAGGAAGGTCTTCAAATTTTAGTCCAACTGCGAACTCTGAAATTTGTCTAGATATACTCATCGTTATTTTAACTCTCCTTAAAGTTTAGAAATGATAGCCTCTGCCATTTCTATTGTTGATGCAGCACCTTTATCCACCACATCAGCTTTTCCAGTCATTTTGGCCATATCGTAGGTTTTTACTTTTCCTTCT
>CAJXJG010000041.1 GCA_913054425.1 uncultured Fidelibacterota bacterium | reverse complement strand
CAAAACCTACCGCTTACTGCTCTTTCAAAAATAGCGTGTCGGTATTTAATTCACAGCCAAAATTTTTCGTACTGATGAATTACGAATTATAAGTTCGCTTTTAATTGTAAATGTTTGATTTATAGTTTTCGATTTTTCATTATTGATTTGATCAAGTAAAATTTCAGCAGCTTTCCGGCCCATTTTATACCCATGCTGATCAACTGTAGTCATTGTTGGACTGATCATTTTGGTTATAGGATCATTGCTAAATCCCGTTACTCCAACATCATCGGGTATTGTTAATTCAGCTTTTTTGAGCTGTTGATAAACACCCACTGCTACAGGATCGTTTACACAACATATGGCATCGAGCCTTGGTAAACATTTTAATAATGATTTTGCACCTTCATATCCACCTTTTTCATTCAAATTGACATGGATGATCATCTCATCCATAACTTCTAACCCATTATCAATGAGAGCTTTTTTATATCCTTCTAAACGGTTTTTTGTAATGTTCAAGTGAGGCGGACCCGCCAAGTGAGCAATATGTCGAAATCCCGATTCAATGAGATGATTTACTGTTTCATAAACGTTTTCATAATCATTGCTTATTACTTTAGAAACCTCAAGGTCCTCAAGTACACGGTCAAAAAGAACGAGAGGGGTTCCTCTGGCGATGACCCGATTGAAGTGTGATCCATCCACTGTTGACTGACTGATTGATGCGATAACACCAGCAACACGATTAGAAATAAGACTTTCCATATTAAGGATTTCTCGTTCCAGATTTTCATTTGATTTAGTTACAAGAATTGTATAACCATCTTTATAGGTTATCTCCTCAATACCGTCTATTACAGATGAGAAAAAGAAGTGGGATATTTCTGGTACAATGACACCAATCGTATGAGTTTTTTTCTTTTTCAGACTTATGGCAAGTGCATCTGGAAAATACCCTATTTCCTTTGCTAACTTTCTGATCTGTGCTATTGTATTCTTATTTATATCAGGATGGTTCTGTAATGCACGTGACACGGTAGAAATGGATAGTCCAAGCTTTTGTGCAATATCTTTAAGAGTCGGATTATTTATCATTTTTGATCTATATTATATAGAAAAATTGATTTGATTCGTTAAAATGTTATATAGGTTTTCCACATTAGTTTTAAGTGAAAACGCATCTATCAAAAACCATTTTCTGCATTTATTTTAACAGCATTACTTTTTTTGTTAATTAAGAAATATACTTGTTTAATATAATTGTCATGTTTTTTAAACTTCTGAAACAGTTTTTTATAATGAAACACCTACAGAAATTCTGTTCACAGGAGAAAAATCTCCAGCGTCATTGAACGAGTAGCTCAAATTTGTCATAAAACCTAACAACTGTAATGAAAATCCTACACCTAATGATAGGCCCTCTGTATCATGATTAAATTTGTAACCACCACGTAAGAAAAGCATTTTATTGTATCCATATTCAAAACCAATATTTACACGTTCAGTATAGTCTATAGGGTGGACTGCGTCCACTTCAAAAAGCAAATTATTTTTTTCCCCAAAATTTCCAAAAAAGTCCATAATATCCATTGCTACTCCAATTGTAAAAGTAAGAGGTAAAGGGAATGAATCATCTTCATATTTAAAATTCTTCGAAAAATTCCTGACACCCATTCCAAATCGGAAACTTTTGATACCTGGGTAGTAAATAGTGCCAAAATCATAAGCAAGGCCATCGGTTTTATTTGACTTTTCTGCGCCGTCGGGCATCAAGGTTTTTCCAAGGTTCTGACTTACAAATTTTACTTGACCACCAACAGCAAACCGATCAGTTAAACTTTTTGCAAAGGAAATCCCCATTGCTGAAGCTTCTACTTCAACGTTGCCTGTTTCCACAAAACCATCAGTATTATCAGCAACTTGTGTTCCAATTATTTCCCCATAATCAGATGCATGCATACTGAATCCTATTACTCCTATATTTCCCAGTTTCTTTGTGATGCCTAATGTAAAATAGCTAATATCAGCAAGCCACTTTGTTTGGGTACTGAAAAAGTCGATATCACCATGCTGTTCTGTCAATCCTGCAGGATTATAAAACATGGAACTTGCACCTCTACCAAGAATAGTAAAAGCTCCACCCATAGCTGCCGCGCGTGCATCGGCATCAATTTTTAAGAACTGATATCCTGATTGGGCAACTTTTTTTATTTCAGCACTCAATTTTGTATTGGTTGGGCCCAATAAAAATATTGCGAGAATAAAAATTCTAATTTTAGTAATCATAATCTTGTTAGTTTGAAAAAAACTACCATGAATTTTCTTATCTAATAATAACAAATTTAGTTATGGCTGTATCGTGAGATTCATTATCAGTAATATGAGCGATATAAATTCCACTTACGAGAAGTTGACCGCTATCTGAAACAGTTTGTAAATCGAGAATATTTCCACCCCAAATTTCATCTCCTGATCCGGAGTCATGTTCAATAGTTTTTACTAAATCTCCGCCCTCAGTGTAGATTTTGATTGTGCAGTAAGCAGGTATATCCATGAAAACGATCTTATTAGGCTCTCCTGGAAAATTGTTGGCATTTACATTAAGAGGGTTAGGGACTACCCGAATTGATTCCAATGTGCCCGCTGGACGAGATCGGTATGCTGCTGCACGTGTTCGATTTATATTCCAACCGCTTTCAAGACTGCGTATCTGTCCGTTAGGACTGGGTGCATTTGATAATCCATCATCAAATGCAGTCACATAATAGAAATAAGCTACGCTTCGTTGTGCAGTTGTATCATTAAAAGTATGAGTTAAAGAAACTCCCAAATTATCTCCGCATTCAAAAATTTTAGTAAAGGAGGAATCTGGACTTCCTGTGCTTCTATAGACTCTATAACCAGAGAAATCGCTAGCATCTTCAGATTCTGTTCCCCAATTGATCTGGATATAATCCGGTAGTCCTTTAACATCAATTGAGGGTGCTCTGGGTGGTACTGGGAGTTCATAATTATTTTGAACAGCATATTGAGCAGCCCAAGCATTTTTAATCAATGAATCTTTTCCAGTCGCTATCCAGCAATCTTTCGCATAGTCGTTATCATTATCATACAAATCTGGATGTTGAATATATTGAGGAGGCAGATTATTTTCACCGTCCCATGTGGCTGTCCCATTGTTCCATGCGCGTCCAATTTCCCGTCCTTTTGCAGGTGAGATAGTTCCCATTACAAAAGCATAAACAAACCGGATACTGTCTCCGAAGGCCAGATCATACGGACCTGATGAAGTATGTGCTATTGCGCGCCAATTCCACCATGGAAAATCTTTGGGAAATTTATATCCTTCCTCATCCATCCTATATGAATGAAATGTATTTTCATAAACGTTATCTGTCTGGTATTCAAAATTAAAAAGTGGTCCTCCAAACCCATATTGAAGAACTTCATATAAATTTTGAAGTTCACTAGCGCTATGGCTTGAAGCTTCAAATTTTAGCCAAAATATTTCAACACTTTGAACACCTGTCATTCGGGGTTGGGTAATATCATCAGATTTATCTGATGCGGATTTATCAGCGTGCAAAAATGCTTCGCCAACATAAAATGGTCGATTAATAAAATCTTTACTTTTATCAGGATCACCAAAATCATCATAATCAGAATCTGGTCCTCGAGCTGGATAACCATACATAATACGTAGAGAATCTCCAATTTGTTCACCATAAGTACTGTACCAAGGTGAACCTCTACCAGGTGAATAAAAGTTATTCATGCGCATAAAATAGACATCTTCCAAATTTTGACCAGGTAATTCTATTTCAGGATCATCATCAGTATTGCCATTATTAATAAATGTCCAGTCATATATAATAAAGTCATCATAATCAGCACTGCTCCATGCCAGTACCTTCTGTTTAAGTGTAACACCCATTATTGTATTGACAGTTGATTCCATCATCAAATCTGCAGTGCCAGGAATTTTATCAGGATTCACTTCATCACCGGCTAAAGGAAAAGGATCATTTAATATTTCATCATTAACTTTAATTGTAGGGGGGGCATATCGCACATACTGTTTCAAGGTAATACCTGCATCATCAGCAATAGGCATTGTAATATTTTCATTGGCTCCAGCTGTCGCCGTACCAACAACCTTAACCGGCCAGTTGGTTCCAGTCTCATCAACCCAATCTACTGTACCCAAATGCCAGCCGGCGTTGTACAGATGAAAAGTTTTGTAATTGTCATAATAGTAATAAACTGCTCGTGAACCAGCCAGTTGATCTTGATCGGTATTATCAACAACCTTCATTTCTACGTTTCCGATCCGAATCCATTTAAAGGTACCAGCATACATTATTTGCGAACTAAACAAAAGAATAATAAAAATTGTTGAGGTGAGTTTTTTCACTTTATCCATTCTTGAAATTTTGGTTTAATTAAAAATTAATTCTTATGCCAAGAGTAATACTTCTAGGGTTCAAAAAGGTAAGAAATCCTCTATCTGGCATATTTATATGTGGTTTATCATCACTGTATACATCACCAACTTTATCCTTACCAACAGTGTATCCTGCAGCAACATATTGTTCATCATTGTACATGGGCAAATGCAAAGATTCTAAATAGTTTCGCCAATCGTCACCACCATCAAATCCTTGCATGGCAATATATTGCAGATCAAAAACATTATTAATATCAACAAAAACCATTAGATCAAGTTTATTAGTTGAAATTTTTTTCCCCATACGTAAGTCAGCCGAGAAATCATTTTTCCATTGAAGATTATCTTGTAGTTCATAGGTATCTAGAGGATCCCAAGTAATGTAATCTCCAGCTTTCCAACCAATGAGAAGATTTATTTGCCATTGGTCTAATGGATGAGTACCTAATAATTTTGGTCCCCAAGCTTTCGGCGTGTGTAAAACCAGATTTGCTCTGAGGAAAGGTCTTGCCAATGGTTTTTCCTGTTTGGGGTTTTGATATCCATAACGCAACTGGTCTCGAGGATTTTCGTAATATTGATCCCGCCCAAAATATCCCCATGTTTGTACGATATAATTGTAGTTTATCCAACCGGTGAACCAGCGTCCATATCTCTTCTGAACTCTGATTTCGAATCCACGAATATCTTCATAATTGCTATTTTTTATAGTAGTATAGTTTACGCTACCATCAATGCTAGTATATCCAACGTAAGCGATTTGATCAGAAACATCTTTGTAATAACCTGATGCATGTATAAGGATCATATCAGATACATTGTATTCCACGCCTAATTCGTAGGCAATTGTTTTTGGTATTTCAGCTGAAGGATTACCAAGAAAATCTATGCCTTGATATGCTGTTCCATAGCCTATCTGATACATATCTATCGATGAAGGCATAGAATAAAAGTGACCATAGTTGAAGTATAATTTTGCTGTGCTGCTAATAGGGTGAGAAACACCCATTCTCGGGCTTATTTTTAGATGACCCTTTGCAGGTTCAGTCGGTGCTAATTGTGTAAACTCATCTTTAAAGGGTGGAGATAAATATTTCGAATATAAATCTACAGTATACCAATCTTGATTAGGAGCGTTACTATCCATTCTTAATCCCAGATTAGCAATAAGACCTTTGATTTCTATTTTATCTTGAATATAGGCCCCCATTCTAATGGGATAAGCTCGATATTGATTAACATAGTTGTTTTTAGGAGCGTAGTCAAACTGACTTTGGTAAGACGTATTCAAATCATCGTAATTAAATTCAAATCCAGTTTTAAGTTGATGTATTTTGTTGATTTGACTAGTTAAATCAAATTTCAGATTTAATGATTTTACTTCTGATTCATCTCTAGTTACACCGCCTAAAGAAGCAAAAACCATCCCGTCACCAGATGGGGTATAATTACTAGCGACTAAAAATCCAAACGGTGCTTCATCTACAAAAACATTTCCAAACGATCTAACTGCAGTCGTATCGCGGATAAAATCTGGGTCATAACAAGCGTTCTTAATATTTACATTGGATATACGGAAATTGTAATATGTATTGGGACTCAGAACATGATCAATGGAAAAACCAAGCATGGATCGATAAATGTTAAAAGGGTTAAGAGCATTAGGCCAATAGAGTGCGGAACCTCCACCATCTGCATAGGCATCAGAGGTGGCAAGGTAGCTCAAGAAAATATCAGTTCCACTATTTAGATACCAGTTGTTTCCAGAACCTTCTGGACTTGCAGAAAGAGTATTAATCTCACCATACAGACCTTCAATTTTTAATTTTATCTTATTAGAGGGTTGCATCGTCAACTTTAGATGTGAATTTGATTCGTGGTAATAATCACGGGCTGTGGGTAAAGCGAACATTTCATTTTTGTTATGATGTGAGATATAAAAGGTGGTGTTCCCCATTATTTTTCCTATTAAAGGAATTGGCCCACCAAAACCAATATCTACATTGTAATCCGGTTTGTGACCGTATTGGCCTTCTTTTTGCCCTAATTCATCACTTTCTTCTACCCTGTGATACCATAAGAAAAGATCACGAGCTTGTGATGGTGTCATATCATTTGTTGGGTCATTATCTGATAACAAACTTGCTGATACTGCATTCCAACCTATAAATTCTGGGTAGTTTGCTTGCATATCAGTATCCCAACTACCATTTTGGGTGCCACTCCACATAACTCCAGGTTCTAAGTATGACCTTAGATAATAATTCATAGGATCAAAAAGTGAATATCCATTATGCTTTAATTGTGGAGTATCGTATTGAATATCAATAGATCCAGTGAATTTGGAAGGTGACCCCTCTTTTGTTATAATGTTAATTAAACCAGAACGTATATTTCCATATTCCGCATTGAATCCACCTTTAATTATACTTATTTGATCAATTGAACTCATATTCACCATCATAACAGGTTCATTCGATCGATTATCAACAAATGATATTCCATCAACCATCAATGAGATTTGGTCCAATCCACCTCCACGAATAAAGTCGTTTTCAATGCCAGCTTCCAAATTGAGATAGTCTCGAATATTACGAACTTTGGGTACAGTATAAATATCCTCTGATAAAATATGAACTTCACTTGCAGAACGATCCATTATAATAACTTCTCTTTTTGCTATCACAATAACTTCTGATGCTTCAAGCACTTTGGTTGATAATTCATAATCAAGAATAACGGTATGGTCAGGGATGACCATTACTTCTTTGGTAGTGATAGTTTGGTAACCAATCATTGATACAGTGACAGAATATTTACCGGGTCGTATATTTAAGATAAAATATTCACCATCTGCATCTGTTGCAGCTCCTTGAGATGTGCCATTAACTATTACATTGACACCAGGCAACGGGTCTCCATTATCCCTATCAGTAACCCTACCATATATTTTTCCTGATACTCCAGCCCAGATGACATTTTGTAGACAAATGACAATAAGTATGTAGCTCGTCCAAAAATTTGTAATTGAGTTTATTTTTTTATGGCATTTTGTGGTACTAATTGGCATGCCTTTTTCTTTTTTAGAGAGGATTAAAATTTGGTTACTAACTTGGTAGCGGTTAAAAAAACGCCCCTTAATGTTATAGGGGCGTTTTTTAATTAAAGGCTTTTACCACGTATTTTGGGGTACAGCCCCCGTACCATATTCTTCACCTAAGTGCAATACATATACTGAACTATCTTGATTTCCTGCTGCAATATATAACTTATTGTTATGCCATACAGCCTTATTGGGATTTTCGGTTGGAAGCTCCCATACATTTTCGACAGCGCCTTGAGGAGTTACTCGAGTTAGTGTTGAATTACCCCAGCCAACCATCAAATAAGTATTACCCATACCATCAATCGCCAAACCTGACGGGTTATAGTCTTCGCTAGCAAGTATCTGCGTGATCGAACTAGCTGTTATAGTATCGCCTTCTGCAGGAACTGGTGCTTTAAAAAGACCATTACTACCAGAATCATTCTTAGTATACCAATAAAGTTCGTCATTAAAAAGACGCATAGTTGATCCCCATGCTCCAGAGGATTTCAATAATTCGACCTCATTGTCAGTATTAGCTAGTCGACGGTAAATAGTTCCATCAGCTGTTCCAATGTACATATTCCCATTACTATCCCAATCGAAATCAAATGGGTTATTAACATATATGTCTGGCATCCAACTTTCATAATCACCTCCTCCTGGAGGGATTCGAACTATACCATAGTCACCCCAAACAACTGCAGCGTAAAGGTAACCATCTGGACCAAAATGCATTTCTCCTTCACCCCAAACTGTTTGACCAAAATAGCTTTCTTCTCCATCAGGTGTTATCTTGTATACATCTGCAGGATCTTGCCCGCGTACATACAAGTTCCCATCTGCATCGAAAGCAATACCTCCCTTTGTTTTGGGAAGGCCATTTACATATATAATGTCAAAAACAGGTAATAAACTGATAGCTACACTTTCACTGACCTTTTCATCTGGATCTTCAACATTGCGTACCCGTAGAGAGGCATTGATTGTTACACCTACACCGCTGACATTTGGTCGAGTGAACATCAACATAGTTGTGTTACCACTCATAGGAGTTACGGAAGCGAGAGGTACACCTGCAGTATCAATTTCAATTAGATTCAAAGATGCTTCAGCGTTAAAGTTTTCACCCATAATCATTACTTCTTCACCAGGATACCCTTCAGCAGGACTAATTGAAGTGATAACCGGAGTGGGAACTTCAGTGTCAACTGGATCATCCTTTTCTTCCTCACAAGAAAAGATTACAATAGCAGATAATGAAATAAGAGTTAAAACTCTGAGGTATTTAATATCCATGATTTTCATTCCTATCCTTGATTTTTATTTAATTAATGAGCAAATTGTACCGCAAACGTTTGCAAATACTATTGAAATTAAAAGGATATTACAAAGAAGTCAACTATTTTGTTAATTATGATAATTTTATTAAATAGTGAAATTTCGAAATTGTATAATGACATAACTGAAGTAGGATAAATTGTTAATAGAAGGTGCAATTAGACTGAAAATACTTTTGCAAATCTTGCATTATATAATAATTCAAATTAAACATGACATATTTACAACGTAACTTTTTATCCTACTTATGTCAGTATTTAATTCACCACCACCCAATTATTCATTAGAGGATATAATTAAATTGGTCGAAGATCATTATGGATTTATAGTCCAAATAACAGTTCTTAACAGTGAACGGGATCAGAACTTTCTTTGTGCAACCGATAAAAAAAAATATGTGTTGAAGATATCCAATCCTGATGAAGACAGGGCTGTGCTGGAGATGCAAAATGCATGTATGCAATACATTAAAGACCATGATCCGTCACTGCAAGTGCCATTAGCCTTTAAAGAGGTCAAAACGATTGAATATGAAGGTACATCTTTTTTTATCAGACTAGTAGATTACTTACCGGGACAATTTTTAATGAATGTGGATCATCATAACGATCTTCTTTATGAATTGGGGTCATTTCTTGGAAGATTAAGAACCGCCATGAATGGTTTTGATCATCCTGCAGGACATCGCGATTTTCCATGGGATGTTGCTAATGTTGATTTTATCAAAGAGCACAAACATTTTCTTAATTCAAAAAAGGGAATTGTTGATAATTTTATTAATCAGTACGAGCAGAACGTTTTACCAATTGTATCGAAATTGAGGAAAGTCCTGATCCATAATGATGGCAACGACCATAATGTGCTGGTGAATGAAAATGGAAAAATCAATGGAATAATTGATTTTGGCGATATGATTTATACATTTATTGCCTGTGAACCGGCTGTGTGCATGGCTTATGTCGCTTTGGAAAAAGATGATCCATTGGAGGCTATTGCTCAAGTATTAAAAGGTTTTCATGAGAAATTCCCTTTGACTCATGATGAATTGCTGTCTGTAATTTATTTGGTTTGTATGCGCTCGTGTATCACCGTAACCATGGCAGCCTATCGAAAACAATTATTCCCGGATAATAAATACATTTCTGTTACTGAAGATCAAGCTTGGGATTTCTTGAAGAAAATGCAACATGAAGACCTGAAAAAGTGGTCGGATAAATTAGTGGTATATGCTGAATCATAAAGAGATATTAGACCTGCGTGGTAAACACCTGGGACCTTCCTTGAGCGTATCTTATGATGAACCGCTGCATATTGTCCGCGGCGAAGCACAATATCTTTTTGATGCAAAAGGGAATCGTTATTTGGATTGTGTGAATAATATTCAACATGTGGGACATTGTCATCCAAAAGTAGTCGAAGCAGCACAACAGCAATATAAAAAACTGAATACGAATACGCGCTATCTCGATGAGACCATTGTCAATTATGCCAAGGAACTTACTGCAACAATGCCGGATGGTTTGGATGTGTGTTTTTTCACAAATTCCGGAAGCGAAGCCAATGATCTTGCTCTGCTTATGGCTCGCAATTTTACGAACAGCAAGGAAACGATCGTTCTGAAGGGAGCTTATCACGGTAATCTTTCGTCGCTGATTGAGATTAGTCCCTACAAGCATAATGGTCCCGGCGGCAGCGGAACCCCTGATCATGTTCATGTTATATCCATACCTGGCCCCTACCGTGGAAAGTATAAAGGCGCGGAGTGGAGTGAGCAATATGTGCAAGAGGTCCAAAATGCAATTGCAGAAATCCAAAGTACCGGAAAAAACGTTTCCGCATTCATTGTTGAAGCATTGATGGGCTGCGGCGGTCAACTGCTCCTGCCAAAAGGATTTCTGAAAGAATCGTTCGCCAAAGTCAAAAATGCCGGTGGGGTGTGCATTGCTGATGAAATCCAAATAGGTTTTGGCAGAATGGGTTCGCACTTCTGGGGTTTTGAGAGTGAAGGTACTATCCCGGATATTGTGACTATGGGTAAATCCATGGGTAATGGTCATCCCTTATCTGCGGTGGTGACGACGCGAGAGATGGCTGAATCATTCAATAACGGCATGGAATATTTCAATTCCTTTGGCGGCAATCCTGTCTCCTGCGCTGTAGGACAAGCTGTTCTCAATGTGATCAAAGAAGAAGATCTACAGGAAAATGCTTTGGCAGTGGGCAGCTATCTTTTGGAGCGACTAAAAAAACTGCAGATGCAACACAATCTAATTGGAGAAGTCCGGGGTCGGGGACTTTTTATTGGAATCGAGTTAATCAAAGATGATGCTCCTGCAGCTGCAGAAGCACGAACAATGGTAAATCAAATGAAAGATAAAGGGCTTTTATTAAGTACAGACGGTCCGGACCATAATGTTATCAAGATCAAGCCACCCATGGTGTTCAATAAAGAAAATGCTGATGAATTGGTCAAAAAACTCGATGAAATAATGACTAAAAAATGAAAAATGC
>CAJXJG010000040.1 GCA_913054425.1 uncultured Fidelibacterota bacterium | reverse complement strand
AAAGACGCATAAGCTGAATTAAGGGTGTAAGCTTGAATCGCCTCTTCTATGGTAAAGCGTTAATCTGAGATCCTCCCAGTACCCTGGTGGTGAGGTATATTATAATACTGATTCAGCAGTCCCATAGCTAATGGCATTTCTGGTTTTGGTAGTCGTATTCCTCTCTCATCCTTACCTTTTAATTTATTGAACTGCTGATCCAAATAGGCTACATACTCATCCATAAGGTTTAAG
The DNA here is from genome assembly GCA_913054425.1 of uncultured Fidelibacterota bacterium. Lineage (GTDB taxonomy): Bacteria > Fidelibacterota > Marinisomatia > Marinisomatales > UBA8229 > UBA8229. The sequence goes on along the minus strand of CAJXJG010000040.1, from coordinate 11,309 downwards.
TAAGATTCCACATCATCATTTGAATCAAATTGATAGGTCAAAAATACTTGCTGCACGCTTCTGCCCTGCCAACTAAACATGTAGGGCGTAATTGAAAATCCATATTCGGAAATTCCATAACAGGTAACCCAAATTTCATTTTCAAATCAATGCGGTCCTCTATCATGATCGAATAAAGGTCATCCGCAATTAAATTTACCTCTTGGGATCTTGGATCCGTTTTGGTACATCCCAATGCAATGGTCAGTAATAATAATGGATATATTTTTTATATCAATTAGCCTGATGGATATTTATAACGTTAAAATATAGGTTTGACCTGCCTTCGTAGGAAAAGTAAGGCTGCCATCATCAAGCGTTTTTATTTGAACAGGAATACCATTTTGCTTGACTTTCAGTTTGGTTTTTGAATTAATTCGACATATTTGACCTTTCTTGGATAATATTTCAACATGGGTAATTTGGCCATCTTCCCAAATCATTTCCAATTCAAAGGCACCTCGAGCGCATACACCATCAAAATGTCCGGTAGGCCAATTCTTTGGTAAGGCTGGTAACAAATCAATAACCCCTTCATGCGATTGCATGAGCATTTCAGTGATACCGGCTGTTACACCGAATGTACCATCAACCTGAAGCGGCGTATAACATTTTGCAAATAATTGAGGGTAGGCCTGTTCTTTGATATAACCCTTAAAAATCTTGTGCGCCCTTTCTCCATCGTATAAACGTGACCAAAGTGCCATTTTCCAGGCACGGGAGAACCCCGTACCTCCATCACCTCGTTGTTCAAGAACGGCTTTGCAGGCATTGATCAATTCGGGGGTTCGTTTAGCTGAAATGACATTACCCGGATACAAACCATACATGTGGGAGAAGTGCCGGTGCTTGTCTTCTAATTGTTCATAATCCTCTGTCCATTCTTGGAGAGTCCCGTCTTTTCCAATTTGCGGCGGCACTAGTCTTGCACGTGCTTTCAAAACCTTCTCAGCAAAATTTGAATCTCGTTTAAGTATTTGACTGGCTAGTGCATAATACCCAAACAAATCTTTGAGAATCTGCATATCCATGCTTGATCCATAAACGATAGTGGTGAAATAATAAAAACCCGTTACTTCATCGTAGAAATATTTATACCCGGGACCTTTTGGTGGATTTTCGGGAGAATTAGAGGGATTAGTAACTAACCATTTTCCGTTAGGGTGTTCAATTAAATAATCCATAAAAAATTCTACAGATCCTTTAATTACTGGATATACATCTCGAAGATATTCTTCGTCCAAAGTATATAAGTAGTGTTCCCACAAATGAGTAGTAAGCCAGGCCCCACCTACCGTAAAAGTACCCCAAGTAGGACCATCCATTGGAGCAGCCACTCGCCAAAGATCAGTATTCTGATGAAACACCCAGCCATTAGCACCATAATGTTCTTTGGCAACCTTACTGCCTTGATCAGTCAGCTCTTTAATAAGGGTAATTAAAGGTTCGGCGCAATCAGAAAGGTTTCCAGTTTCAACAGGCCAGTAATTCATTTCAAGATTGATATTCGTAGTATACTTTGAATCCCAACTAGGATTTTGATCATCATTCCAGATGCCCTGTAGATTAGCGGCTTCTGTACCCGGTCGAGATGAGGATATCAGTAAATAACGTCCGAAATTATAGGCTAAGGCGGCTAGGTTTGGATCGCTACCGTTTTCAAAAGCTTTCATCCGCTTATCGGTGGGAAGTATTGAATTTTCTGTATCGGTTAGTTTCAAACTAGCTCTGCGATAATAAGATTGATAATCTTGTATACTAGCTTCGCGCATGTCCTTATATGTTTTATCTTTAATATTTTTCAAGTAATTATCCACTCTAGCAATCTGATTAGCACCGACATTTTTATAATTAATGAAATTAGTAGCCGCAACAAAATACAAGGTTACCGCATCAGCTCCATTTACATAAAGTTGTGTACCATCCACATGCATAGTACCACCTTCTGATACGGCTTTGATTTGTGCTCTGTACCTGAGCCTTCCATCAACCCCAAGGTAATCAGCCGATTTGCCATTAATCATTAACCCGTCATTACCAACACCATCCATTTGGAAATAATCGTTACCATAATTTGAATGGGTTATATTTCGTACTCCCCGCAGTTCTGTTCGAAAAGAAATTTTTCCTGATTGATTAGCCGTGAGTCTAATCATAATGACTTGATCAGGAGCTGAAGCAAGAATTTCCCTGCGATAAACAACTCCATGAGCACTATACTCAACACCGATAGTGGCCGTTTCCAGATTTAACCAGCGTTTGTAATCAGTGACTTTCTTCTGATCTTCAAAAAAAATATGTAGGTTGGCTAGTGACTGGTATTTCATTTGCTCAACTGGGTTTCCCATTAGGTTCCGACCAAAAAGCTTATGAGCTTCAAGGGGTTTGCCTTCAAAAATTAATTTTTGGATTTTTGGCAAGACTTTATAGCCACCTTTAACAAGGGTAGAGTAGGGTCCGCCTGACCACAAAGTTTCCTCATTGAATTGAATCCGTTCTTCGCCATTTTTCCCAAACACCATGGCACCTAGTCTTCCGTTACCGACAGGAAGTGCTTCTTCCCATTCTTTGGCGGGGGTATCGTACCAAAGGAGAGTTTCGGTTTTAAAAGAACGGCTGTCAATCAATTTTGAGACAATACTATTTTGCGCATAAGTAATTGTGAGAGCGAGACAAAAAGAGGTAGAAATAGATAAAAGGCGGATTTTCATTTTTTTATCACATAGAAAAGATCATTTTTAACTGTATTTAGATAGATTAGATTTTATTCTGATAGACTATATTTTTCAATATTCTACCTTCCGGATCAATTTCAATGGATTGACCATTGTTTTCAAGTTCACCATAGCCATCTTTCATTTCCAAAATAACTATTTCATCTCCCACTCTTATTGGAATTGGCAAGGGAAATGGATCTTCAGCACCCGTTTCCCATCTAATAATAATTTTATTTTCTAACTCTTTAATTACCACACTAGGGATATCAGGATAAAATAAATATGCGTCAAAAAACCATCCTAAGGACTTTCCATAAATATCAGAGGCAATTGACACTACATCGTCAGTTGTTATAAATCGTGTTTGCGAACCATGTATTGCATTTCGCTTTTTTTCCGTTGGATAAGCAATTGTACGTAATAACTCATACATTTTTTCTTTTCCAATCAAATGCCTAAGAGTGTGCATAACGCTCGCTCCTTTACTGTATACATCACTTATGTATCCTTCTCGCGTAGTTACTTCTTCATTAGCGAGAACAATCGGCTTCTCATTTTTGACACGACTCATCGTTTTGGCCATATATGCTAGATAGGTTTCCTCTTTCCCACCACTAAGATATTCGGCGTAGAGTGATACAATGTAACTTGTGATTCCTTCATGAATCCACCAATGCCGCCAGTCTCGAGAAGTTACCAGGTTTGCAAACCATTCATGTGTGAGTTCATGAAAATGCAAATTGTCAAATCCCCATTCATTTAACTCAAAAGTTGAACCATATGCAATGATTGACTGATTTTCCATCCCCAAGTAGTACGTTTCTGCTGATCCATATTTGTCAATTCGGAATGGATAAGGTCCCAATAGTTGTTCAAGGAACTTCATATTTTCGACAAAGTGCGGAAATTGATTCCTGGCAGCTTTGTAATGTTCTGGTATGGCCCAGAAAGAAAAGGGAAAGCTTTCACCACTTACGCTATAAAAAGTCGTATCAATTTGAATATAGGGAGCTATGTTCATGGTTACCGAATAATTGTTAATTGGCGTGGAAACAAACCATCGATAGGTATTAGTATTATCATTATGATGAGTAATGCCCCTGAGTTGACCATTTGCAGCAACTTTCAACCTATTATCCACTCTAATATTTATTGCCATACTATCGGGTTCATCCGAAGGATGATCTTTACAAGGCCACCATATATCCGCCCCATTTAGTACGGATACATTTCCTATCCAGGGCAATCCGGATTCGGTTTTAGCCCAATAGAATCCATCCGACCAACTGAACCTTTTTGGTTCCTTTGCTTCTAGTGGATGCCCTGAGTATTCAATTTTGGCAAAAAACCTATTGTTCACTTTAACAGGTTTATCTGGATATATTATAACCAGACCATCTATGTGTTTCCATTTCAGGTCGGATCCTTTTAATCCGGAAATTCGGCTAATCTTCATTAATGTATCTAGTTGAAGCACCACCACATCCAATGGCTTGGTGGCAGTACATATCATACCCAATGACCCCCCGATCCATTTCTTCTCGGGCTCAACTCTTAAATTAAGATCATAAAAGTTAACATCAAATGCGGCCTGTTCGGGCATTAACTCGCCTCCAGAATCATAGATAGAAGTTTTGGACGAACCAACTATAATAGATTTTTCATCGCAATTGGCAAAAAAAAGGATCAATAAGAGGGAAACTGCTGGTTTAGTCACTAATCTTAAATTTGTTTTGGTAATCAGACTTACACCCTAAGGATATATAAGGGGACGCATGCATAACCATTGTAAGGATTACCTCATTATTATTCCGGGTTAACCCTGTTTCCAATATCGTCATATTCATGATCACCAAATTTTTTATTAACCACCTTAACACAATATAAACCGCTATTCAAATCAGAAAAGAAAATCATGTCTTTATAAGGCTGAGCTCCCCACAAAAAAGGTGCATTAGGTAATACACCTTCCTTATGGGGAGATGTGAAAGTTCCGATCTCACGGCCTTGCCTATACAGATCACCAAGTAATTCCCCAGATATATCTACCACCCTAAGACCGCCATGAAACATTGCGCCTATTAAAGTATCACCTTGAATCCAAAGATTATGACTTCCTGCTTCAGGTATTTGAAATATAGCTTCTTCCTTAGGATTGTCTGGATCACTATAATCCATAAAGTGGTAACCACCCCTTGGATCAGATAGCTGTCCTTTACTTGCATTCCATCCAAATGGAAACCATTCATCGCCTCCAATAACATAGAATTTATCCGTAGACTGACTAATGAATGGAAATGCCGTATGGTTGTGTCCATTGGGATCTGGCATATTAGCTAAACGAATTGGATTTGCAGGACTTCCCTGTCCTGCTTTCATTAGCAACGGATTGAACTTAGCATCAGTGCGGTTCTTTTCATCAAATTTTAATCCACCCACATCAACCATGTGGAGACCATCTTTCCAATTTGAAGAGTAAGCAATACCATCTACAACCCACACATCATGAATACTGTGACCTGGACTATCAAGTTCATAGACGCCGACTCGAAATGGATTCCGCGGGTCTTCAATATTAATAATATCATACTTTCTGCCATTGTTTACTGCATAAACATGGTTTTCCGCTATGAATACATTATGGACACCTCCAGTCATGTCATCATTAAATTCATAAAGAATCTCTACGTTGTAGGGATCCGACACATCTAATATCAAAAACCCATTTTTTCGATTAGACGCACCCTCTCTAGTTATTACTGCAATTTTACCATCTTCTGAGACTTTCACATCATTCACAGTTCGCGCATCCACGGTAACAGTATCAATTATTTTCATGTTTTCCGGATCTGAAACATCCCAAAAAAAAGCCTCACCATTACCACCCCATGTACCAGTAACCGCAAAGTCTTTGCCTTCATGTTTTCCAATTCCTGACCAAACCCATAAGTCTGAGGTAAAAACATCTTTTACTAAACCATGTCCAACCAATTTAATCTCTTGTTGAACATTCCTTGGAACAACCTTAATTATCTTATGGTCAGAAACACCACCAAATGACGCCGTAATAGTATAAAGGCCTACAGTTTCTGCCACAAATCGTCCATCATCAGTTACCAGGCCTGAAGCATGCAGGCCAGCCTGACCGACGGCCGGTAAACCGTACTCCCCAAAATCTGCTTTACCAGTATAAGAATATTGAATTGGGGCATCTTTAATCATATTCCCAAATTTATCTTTAGCCTTTGCATTTAAATGCAGAACATCTCCAGTGCGGATTTCACTTTTTTCGTTTGAAATCTTTACGGTTTTAACGGGATTTTTTACTATTCTAATTCTAACTTCCTCTACTATAGCACCAACTTGAGCCTTAATTGTGGCTCTCCCAGGTTTCTTTGCTTCTAAATTACCGTATAGATTAAAGTCTGCCACTCTGGTGTTGCTGGAAGTAATAGCTACATTTTCATTATCCCTTTTTAATCCTGCTTGATCGAAAACGGTATAACTAAAATCATTTACAGTTCCCGAAAAAAATTTGGTTTTAGAATTATTAAATACAATATTACTTATCGGAGGGAAAGGAACTTCAACCGTTATCTTGCCAACAACTTGATCCTCGATAGATCCCGTGCGTACATGAAGCGTATGCGTTCCTGGTGCAAATGGCACAATAACAACATTAGTTATTCCTGTTGAATCACTAATACGCGGATTAGTTTTCAGCGCACCACGGGGCGTTCCATATATACTAAATGCTGTATTTGTTAATTCACCATTATGATCCAAAAGCTTAATTGTGAGATTAGCCGATTCACCTATTCTCAAATACAGAGAATCGCTTTCAAAATCAAAGTGAAGTGAATTTTTATCAGTGACATCTGATTGTTGCGCACCAATAAATGTTGTTAAAATGATAGATATAAAAAATGATGTTTTGAATTTCATATTAACTCCCATTTAATCTATAACGTATACACCCTCAGTCAATTTAATTATAAATATAATGTAATTAAACATTAATCAAAAATGATTTTTATTCTATATTTTAGAGCATAGAATCAAAATTTATTTTCCATTAACTGATTTATGGCTCTTTTACCTTCTGCTGCTGCACCTGTCCAATTCATATGTCCATGCAACTCCGAATGTCCAATTGCAATACGACCAAAGGGTTTACGAATTACAGCACTTGCTGTTTCTCCACCTTTTTTATCATACATAAAGCCGGGTTGAGGATTTACATAAGCATGCCCCCAACGATTAAGAATTATACCTGCAATATCAGTTTGAGGATTAAAACCAGCGTGACCAAAAAGTCTAAACATTTGTTCCCTGATTTGCTGCTCATATTTAACAAAAGGAGTTGTAAGCAATTCTAGACGTCCAGTGGTTCCCTGCTCTTTAATTGATAAACCCGGATAATACATAGGAACATAAAAAGTCAAAACAATCGGTAAATTAGGGTCAAATGGTTGCTGGTATTTTCCAACAACCATGGGACGCCTTATATTACATGAGAATCCAAATCCACTGGTCCACATACATGATGCAAATCCGAGGTTTTTTAAAAACCTCCAATTTGTCAATGCAACATTTGCAACCAAAACTGCCGAATGATGAAACGATGCATATGCTTTTTTATGTCCTTCGGGCAAATCATGTAATACATAACGGTTCATATTACCAGCAGTGGCCATAACAATTTTACGAGCTTTTAACTGGTATATTTTCTCACCCTTAACATAAGTAATAATTACTTTTTCCTTTTCAGATCTTATACCAGCGTGTCTAACGTCTATTACAGTTGCACCTAACCGCATTCTAACTTTATTGGATGATTTATCTAATTCGTTAAATGCAATTGATTGGTTGATTGTATCATTAAAATTATTAGCCCCTTTAATCGCATTCGGAACCAATTTTTTTACAAAAAAACGCGCAATACCCGTATTTCCACCAGGAAAAGAGTGGAACATTAAATCTTCGGACTGATAACGATCTGAATTTCCAAAACCAGGTAAAGAAAAATACCATCCCCAATATGCTGATATCGCATCACAACCAAGACCAATTGCACTAGCCAAAATTGGGTCGGCATAATTTGTGACCTCTTTAGGAAGCTTCAGTATATTTTCATAATATTCCTTTAAAGTCATTGAATCAAGCCACTTTTCAATATTATCCTGTTTATAGTCTGTTACTGATTCTTTTCGCCAGCGTAAAAGCTCCTTTCGTAAATTTTCTGACCAAGGTGTACTAGAAAGATCGTTTTCCCAAAGATCAGTAACCCAATTACCAGAAGCATTAGCTCCAGATCCATTAAAAAAGTGTCCCACCGATGATCTATGAGAGAGCCAGTGCATAAACCCATAGTTATCTAAGGGGAACTTTATTCCATCAACAGATTTAGGCACAGGTGCATATTTAAACTCACGTGGTATAGATAGTTCAGTGAAATAATCATCGGCCTTGTTTGTGACCGGCGGTATAACAAAACCATTTGAACCTTGTGGACCAATAATGCGATGGCCATTTACAATAAATTCATTTCGTTTTGCCTCTCCACCAAAGATTGGATGATTATCTATAATAAGGCATTTGTCAGATGGCCTTTGTTTATTGTAATGAAAAGCTGCAGATAACCCTGAAAAGCCTCCACCGACTACTACCAAATCATAGATTTCACCAGTATCGATAGTCTTTGACTGAAACGAAGATGAATTGAATTCACCATTCCGCATGCCATGGGCCACTTTCAGCGTTTCAGGTGTATTACCATGCGAACTTGCATAGTCTCCAATACCTCCATACCCATACCAACCATCAATATCTGATATAGATTGACCGGATGCCCTCAGATATTTTGGTATGCCGCTACCGGCAACAGCAGCAGCAGCAGAAATATAAATAAAGTCCCTCCTTGTTATTTTTTTATTCAGTCCGAGTTCATCAATTAAATAGGATTTACGCATAAACTGGTGTTTTTAACCGTTAATCAAAAAAAAGGAATTTCATTACTAATTTAAACTGGATATAATGTCAGGATGGGTTAAGATAGTTGGAGAAAATTGTGGACGATCATCATCTCCATCAAATTTAGTTAAATTGACTTTTTGATTCCCATCTATATCCATGATGTAGATATCACCCACTCCATCCATTGATGAAACGTAAACAATTTTTGAACCATCTGGAGAGAATTGTGGTAATCCATCCCATTTCATATTTTTTGTTAGGTTTCTTTGGACTTTTCCATCGAGATTCATAATATAAATTTCATAGTTGCTATCTCTATCTGATACAAACATAATCTGTGAACCATCAGGAGAAAACTGTGGTATGAAATCACTCGCATAATTATTTGTTAGTCTTTTTTGATTATTCCCGTCTAAATCCATGAGATATATCTCGTCATTCCCATCCCTTCTGGAAACAAAAACAATCTGTGAACCATCAGGAGAAAACTGTGGTATGAAATCACTCGCATAATTATTTGTTAGTCTTTTTTGATTATTCCCGTCTAAATCCATGAGATATATCTCGTCATTCCCATCTCTTTTGGAAACAAAAACAATCTGCAAACCATTAGGAGAAAACTGCGGATTACCATCCCAATTGTCATTAACTGTCAACTTTCTTTGATTGCTCCCATCTGAATTCATAATAAAAATTTTGTTTTTCCCATTTATGTGCACAGTATATATGATATTCAAATTATGAAGAGAAAATTGAGGGTTAAAATCACTCACGTTATTAATCGTTAATCTAGTTTGATTTCTGCCATCTATGTCCATTACATAGATTTCATCATTCCCATCTCTCGCTGAATTAAATATTATCTTAGAACCATCCGATGAAAATCCGTGAGGAAAGTCTCCTTTAATGTGATTTGTCAACCTAGTTTGGTTACTACCGTCCGAATTCATAATATAGATTTCATAATTACCATCCCTATTCGAGCGAAACACTATTTTATTTTGGTTACTTTCGAAATTAGTTTGGCTAGGCGATTGAAATGATTCGCTTTTTCCCCTAGTTGTTTTTTTCTTTTTTCCTGAACAAGAAATCAGAATTAGTATACTCAAAAACGGAATTAAAGTTGATTTAGACAATTATTTTCTTGTATTAAATAAATATATCATAGCCGTATGTTAATCTGATTTAAAATACTTTTTGTACCACGCAATACTGCGATTAATTACATCAACCATGTGTTGAGTTTCTCTGATGCCATGACCTTCCCGCGGATAGCGCACTAAAATCGTTTCAACACCAACATCTTTAAGGGCAATATAATATTGTTCTGCTTCAGCTATAGGCACATCATTATCATTTTCTCCATGTATAAACATGGTGGGCGTATTAACATTAGCGACATGTTTTAAGGGAGATCGTTCCCATAATAAGTCCATTAAGTTGTCCTGATGTGGATAAGCACCAAATTCAACTGCCAAATAATCATGGTAATAGGCCATGTAATTAAAACTAATCAAATTAGAAATACCTGCACGTGAAATAGCCGCGCTATATCGGTTTGTTTGGGTAATTAGCCAGTTGGTAAGTTGCCCGCCATAACTACCACCTTCAACACCAACTTTATTGCCATCAATCCAATGATTACGTCGTATAGCTGCTTCCGTACCATACAATACATCTTTAGCTTCACCACCATTTTGATCTCGAAAAATGGCATCTGTGAATTTCTGACCATATCCTGTAGAACCACGGTAATTTACCATTAATGTTGCCCATCCTTGATTCGCATATACCTGGGCTTTATGATACAATGTAGGCCCTTGTTGGCCATGAGGACCACCTTTGATCATCACAATTAACGGATGCGTTGATCCCACTCTTTTACTTATTGGATGGGTTAAAAACGCTTCAACCTGTACTCCATCAAAACTTAGGAAAGTAAATGAATCTACATTAGCAATCTTTTTTTCCTTTAAAAGTCCAATATTAAGATCCGTAAGCTGAGTTGTAGTTCGACCTCTTTTTAAATAAACTTGTGCCATATCCTTTGGACTATGAAATATATATGTAATAAAATTATTCTGACTTGTATCCCAAGCTCTTACTCGACCTGGGCCATCAATGATCAATTCCGGTTTTTGTATATTTGAAAGTAAAATTCTGTATAATTTAATACTTCCGCGTTCCTGAACAGTAAAATAAATACTCCTTCCATCAGACGACCAACCTGGTGACTTTTGGCGATTATCGATATATTTTCCTAGCTCTTGACTACTAGTGCCATCCTTATTAATCAACCAAACATGGGTATCCTCCATTGTTGTTTCGGAAGATGTAAGACCCCGTTTGGTACCCAGATATAAAATAGTTTTACCATCGGGAGACCATTTGGGTTGATATTCAGCGTATTCCGTTTGGGTAATTTGGCGGATAGTGCCATCTAAAACATTTACGGAAAATATATCATAATTAAAAAACCGATCTGGATCTTTTTCATGATTTGATATAAACAAAATTTCATCGCCGATTGGCGACCAATCAATGGAATGTTCGTAATACACCCCATCTGTCAATTGA